>ONSO01000073.1 GCA_900320485.1 uncultured Lachnospiraceae bacterium
CGCAAATGGCCCGCTTCTCGCAAACCATAGCCCCATATTGAAATATTTTATCATATAATAAAGACTTAAACAATAGCTTTTCTCATTTACGGATCATGCATATTTTTGTCGCATGACGTTTTTCCCCGTTTGCTTATTAAAAAATTTAGAGAATTTTAAAACTCTAAGAGTTGAATCTCCCATTTGACTATGCTAGAATGGGTTCGTAGCTTGATAACCTGATAGTAATAGGAGGTAATTATTATGTGGGACATGAGTATTGGTGAGTTATTACTATATCTTGGCGTTGGCGTCGTCATCTGTGCCATTTTTGCCGCCGTCGTCTTTGTGATCGCAAAGAAAGACAATGCAAAACTGGAGGATCTGCTGGCCGCCATCCCTGAAGACAAAAAAGAAGCCCTGAAGGCAGAACAGTATCAGCCCCTGGACGGAAGCGGCATCAAATGCGCCACCAGAGGCCTTTTGGCAGCCGTGGAAACCAACGGTGAAAAGTCTAAGATGCGCCTCGTCTTTTATAACCAGGCAAGAGACGCCTTTTATGACCATACCGCTAAAATCCGGACTTCCGAGATGAACGGAAAGGGCTACAAGCTCTACGACATGGTTCCCTGCGAAATGAAATACGACAAGGAAATGTACATTCACGAATTCAAGAAGATCATGTAAAGCGCATCTGCCCAAAGACACTTACGCACGGCTTTCATGGCACGTCAGATACAAAAGCTGATAGTTTGAAGCAATCTTTTCAAGAAAGGCCTTGGCGCCCTCCAGATTCTTTTGATCCAGACTGGCAAAGGGATCATCCATGATCACCAGCGGCCGCTCCTTCTCATACATCACGTCGAGAAGCGCCATGCGGATGCAAAGCCCGATCACGTCGCCCAGGCCTTCGCTCTGTGTTTCCACGTCATGATACTCGCCTTCTTCCTTGCGATATATATTCACGTTCGCGTCAATCTGAAACTCTGCACCTGCTCCGGGCTTGCCCGTCATAAGCTCATAGTACCCGTCAAACGCAGACTTTACGGGGTGCATGAATCTTGCGATAAATTGCTCCTTGGAAGTCCTTAGATATTCCCTGGTCATTTCCACAAGTTCATAGCGTTCATTCTCCCGCTCCCATTGCTCCTTCAGGCCTTCCAGCTTCTCCTGCTTTTCCCGAAGCTCATCAGCTTCCCCATAGGCATCATCCAGACTTCTGTTATAAGCGCTTACGTTTTCATGAATGGCGCTCTCTTCTCCCGTCAGGGCCTTAAGCTCTTGACTTACGCTTTCCTCCCGTGCCTCGATCTGCTCCTCAGTCACGTCCGCGCCAAAAACTGCCGATGCACCCTCAGAGCTTGCAGATACGCCCTCAGGACTTGCAGATGCACCCTCAGGACTTGCAGATACGCCCTCAAGGCCAATTGCCGCTTCCAGATCGGGATTGGCCGCCAGATAATTCTCCAGCTCTTTACGGGAGACCTCTTCCTCCCGTTTTTCCTTCTCATAAGCCGTAAGCTTTTGCAACGTCTCCGTAATCCACTGTTTCACGCCCGCATGCAAACCGGAATCCACGGATCGTCCCGCCCCGCTCACGGAAAGCCCGGAGGCTGCCGCTGAAAGTCCAAGCTCTGCCGCAGGAAGCCCGGAGGCTGCCGCTGAAAGCCCAAGCTCTGTAGCGGAAAGTCCCAGGCCGTTCATGCAAGCCTCCAGCTCCCCGCTCAGACGCTTTGCCTCCTCCAAAGCAAGCTCCCTGTCCTTTTCCCAGCTTTCCTGCTCCGCCAAAAGGTTCCGGTATTCTCCGATGCGCCCCTTCATCTCGTAGAGCATGCTCTCCGCATCCGCCCTGGAATAATCCAGATTTCGTTCCTCTAAAAATCTTTGGATATTGCCCTCTCTCTCTGCAAGTTCTCCGGAAAGCTCCTCCAGCTCAGCATAAAGAGCCTCCAAATGATCCCTGCACTCCTTCTCCCTAAGGTGGATCGCATCTTCCTCCCCGGATGTTTCCGCTGCCGGCTCACGCCTTAAGAGGGCATGCGCCAACACTCCGCCTCCCGCTACGGCAAGGAACAGGGCCGGGATCCAAAGCAGCCCATTCCAATGAAGGCCAAGGATCAGTCCCATAAGGACGATTCCGGCTGATAAAATAATAACGCCGAGGAGCACGCCGCGGCTTCGCACCTCCCGCTTCTTCCCCTTCTCCAGCTCCTTTGCGACCTCAAGCCTTTGCAGTTCAAGCGCCAGACCCTCAAGCTTTTGCCTCTCGCTAAACTGCCTCTCCTCCAGGGACTTCCGCCTTTGGATGCCATCCTGCAGGGCATTGCAATTCTCGATCTGTTCCTGCACTTCCTGCTCCTTGGGCACGCCGTTTCTAAAATACCTCTTTAACCGCTCCAGGCGCTCACTCTCAGGTCGCACGCCCATGCCTGCCAGCCGCACCTGCTGGCGCTCGGCGGCCTCCACCCTCTCCATCAGGCTACGCAGCTCCTCCCGTGCCGGGATCCTTCCTCCAAAGCTTTCCTCCATGCCTTTTACGGCATCGCTTCGCTTTTGGAGCGCCTCCTCCAACTCCGCCTTACGCTTACGGGCCATGATGATCGTGCGCGCCTTTGCCAGCTTTGCAAGCTCCTTTTGCAGCCCGTCCCGGCGCCTTGCGATCTCACCGAGCTTTTCCCGCTCCAGATCCCGCTTTTGCTTTAGAGCTCCGATCCTTTCGTCAAGATCACCGCGGGTTTTCACCTCTTGTTCCAAGCCCTTTATTTCATCCTTTATCTGATAGAGCCTCCCCAGCTTCTTTTTCGGCGAATTTGCATTTAAGAAGTCCTTCATGACGGACTCCGCATGGTCATAATTATTTAAGTCATCAGATTGCGCCACGGATCCCACCTTGGAGCCAATGACGCTGTTGATCCCATGGTAACGAATGGCAGAGCGGTCAATAAAGCTGGTCTTTTCGAAGGAATCACGGTCGATCCCAAAGATCTCCTCCCCAAGGCGCTCCGAATAATCCTTGCTCTCCAGCAAGGTCTCCGCATCCTGAAGCCGGAAGGTACTGTCCTTGTCCTTTTTTCCAAAGTCCCGGGTCACTACGTAGCGCTTTCCCTTCACCTCAAATTCCAGACTTCCCCCAAAACGCCCCTGATTCCACGGCGCGTACTTTGACCTGTCATTCTCGGAAAGCTCCCGCTTCCTTCCCCCTTCCAGGCCATAAAACATCACGCGGATAAAGGCCGCCAGCGTGGACTTTCCCCAGCCATTCTCCTCTAATACCGCATTCATTCCGTCTTTTAATTCCAAGTCAAAATCGGAAAGTCTTCCGAAATTCTCTACGTGCAACCTTATGATCTTCACTCTTTATCCCTCTTATCGTTATCCTTATAAGCTCAGGAAAGCCCGCGCCCCGCCAACAGTTCGATGCCAAGCTTGATCATGGCTGCGGCCCGGTCCTCTCCGATCTCCCCCGCCGCCGTGGCCGCCTTGATCCGCCTTACGTACTCTCCCTTCAGGGAGGCGTCATACTGAAAGCTCTCATAATCCACCTTAGGCACGCTTTTATCCACGACCTTCACAAAGTAAAATGCTTCCTCCAAGGCCTTCGCCATATACTTTTCGTCAAACTCTGCCGAGAGGTCGCTCTCTCCCTCCAGTACAACCTTTACCATGTCGTTTTCAGAGATGCCGGCGGCCTCCGCAGCCCTCCGGACGCTCCCCAGGGCATCCTCTGAAGTCAGATCCTCCGATACGTCCACGGGCAATTCCCAGGTCAGACGCTTTGCAAACCTTACAAACTCCGCCCGGATGCCGTCAGGACCGACGTTTAGCATATAAAACCCTCTGGGACCACATTCATCAAAGCCTCTGGGCTCAAGGCATCCACAGTAGGCATACTGTCCCCTGGCATCCAGCTTTTCCAGCTTGGGCGCATGGACGTGTCCCAGCGCAAGATAATCGATCCCGCGATTCTTATACTCCCGCAGGGGGATCACCTCCGCATCCCTCTTTCCGGCGGTCTCCACCTCCTGGCCGTGGAGCATGACAATGTTCAGCTTCCCCTGATCCAATACCAGGGAGGCAGCCAGCTTCCCCTTATTTTCCGCATCCATCTCCGCGCCGGTAATGACAACGCCGCTCCCGTCCGCCCCCGTAAGCTCATAGGACGTCCACTCCTTGGAAAAGAGCTTAAGATTCTCCGGCAATTCCCCAAGACGGTCCTTTACGTCCTGCAGGAACGCATCCGCGTCATGATTCCCGCGAAGATAAAAGAACCTGATCTCCGGATTTTCCTGAATGGCGGCAAGAACGCCATTCCTTACGGTGGCAGAGATCCTTGGCACGTCAAAAAGATCTCCCGCAATGAGGATGGCTTCCACTCCCTCATCCGCCGCATACTTTACCATCTTCCGGAAGGTGATCAGGAGCTCATCCCGCCTCTCCTTTGCCTGCCTGTCGCCAAAATGCCTGTTTAGTTTCGAATCCAGATGCACGTCTGCCGTATGTATGATCTTCATGCCCTCGTCCTCCGTTATTATCCATATTACCACTTTTTCAGCCTTTTGTAACGATTATCATTGCGAAAGTTTACAATTCGCCTTAGAATATAACCGTAATGCCTTTTACTGCAAATAAATCCGGCCCCCGGCCGGAGGGAGTGACCAATTTATGCTGCGAGTTGAAACCATTGGAAAAGTGAATCCCCTTGGAAAACCCGGGATTTATTTTGCTGCGCGAAAAGAGGATTATGGGTTTTTAAATAGCGTGATCAGCAATCTTTTTATGGCGGCAAACGTCGCCGTTTACTATGACGATGCAGGTGAGACGGCAAATACGGACGATGCCACGCTCCTTCGCATGAACGTCATCGTGCTGATCCTGACGGAGGACCTGTTAAAGGGCCCCACCGACGTCATGACAAGAGTATTTCCCCTGGCCATCCACCATAAGATCCCCTTAATGATCCTGGGCATGAGTGACAACGTGGGATACCTTTTGGATGACTTTTGCGAAAAAAATCATTTGGGCAACCGCCACGTGATCTTCCCAAATAAAAAGGATTCCGGCCGCACCTTCCTTGCTAAGCTCAAGGACTTCTTAAACGAGCATGCCTTTGCGGACGAAACCCTGAAAAAAATCCGGAAAACCTTTGACGGCAAGATCTTTTTAAGTTACCGGAAAGTGGACAAACCCCTTGCGTCCAAAGTGATCGCGAAGCTGAACCGGGCAAAGGAATGCCTTGGCTACGGACTTTGGTATGACGAATACCTTACTGCCGGAGAGAATTTTGATGAGGAGATCCAGGCCTATATTGACGCCTCCGACGTATTTCTCCTTCTGCTGACGCCCGCCATGCTGCAAAGGGGAAGCTATGCCCTTGAACGGGAACATTCCCGCGCCTTGCAGGAGGGTAAGACCGTGGTGATCCTTGACTTTATTGGAGAGCCCCATGACCTGCCCGAGGAGCTGCTCCTTGGCGATCCCACCATCCTTCCGCCTGACGCGGCATCGGCCCTGCCCAAGATTTTAGAGGGGATCCTTGGCCACAGGCCATGCACCACAAGGTGGGAACGCGCGGAGCAAAGCTACCTTCTCGGCCTTGCTTATCAGCGCGGCATAGCTAAGGACAAAGAAGAAAGCATTGCCATCTCCCTGATCCGGGAAGCAGCCACCGCCGGCCATTTAGATGCCATGGAGACAATGGTTAAGATCTGCGTCGACCATTATGACGTTGCCGCTGCCATAGATTGGCAGACGGCCCTGACAAACCATTACGGCAATGGCTTCCGGAGCGCGCCGCGCCTGTCCTCATTGGATAAATACCTGCATCATCTAGGGATTCTCGCAGAGTACCACGGCATGCGACAGGACTACGAGGGCATGAAAACCTGCTATCAGATGATCTGGGATCTTTTAGGGGAAACAAGCGGCTGGGAGGAGGAACCTTCCCTGCTGGAGAGCGCCGTTATCGCCGCAGATAAGCTTGGCACCTTTGCCGAGATGGAGATCAATGCCGTCAAGGACAAAGCCGGCCAGCTCCGCCTCGCCCGGGAATACTATAAGCTTTCCTATTCCTACGCCCAAAAATTCGCCTATTTTGAGCACGGCATCAAAGCGTACCGCTATCTCTATACGCCCTTGATGCGCCTTGCTGACCTGGATGCCAAATGGACGGATGCCGCGCCGGAAGAACTGTTTGCGCGGTATGAAGAGATTCTTGCGTGGATGCTGAAAGCCGATCAGGAATATCCTTGTTACGAAACCCTCTGTGACCTTGGAGGATGCTATCAGACGCTGACGCAGCTCTCCGAAAACGCCTGTCCTCACCGGACCATGGAGCTTGGCCTAAAATGGCTGGAGCGTACAAGGCAGGCTTACCTTACCAGCCGCCATTTGGAACGCTGCGGGAAATATGCACAGGCCATGGAATACTTTGCCGGCCTGCAATATGCCGCCGGAAACCTTGCGGAAGGAATCCGCAACCTGAATAAGGCCACCAAGGCCAGATGGGAATGCATTTCCGGAAAGCAAAAGTCAGGCGTGGATCCCGCGCCTGACGTCACTGCCCTGTTCTATGATTACGTAAATGATGCCCGGATGCATCTGCAGACCGGTGCCCCGGATAACGCCGCCCTATGCATTCATGGCGCCGAGGATGCCCTCAGGCGTTATCCCGACCTCCTGGGCTCCAAAAGGAACCTGATCCTCTTGGAGAACCTGCATAACGCGCTGCAGGAGCTGCAGTAAAAGGCTGGCAGATGCGGCCTTATTTATCCTCCACGACCTGGAAGATATAAAACTTAAGATAATAACTGGAATCTGCTGCCCAAAGGATTGGGTGATCCGGCCCCTGGGTACGGAACTCCACCTGACGGAGGCGCTTGTGGGCACCGGTTGCCGCCTCGCGGATGGTCTTGGCAAAAAGCTCAGGATCCATGAAATGCGAGCAGGAACAGGTACACAGATACCCTCCGTTTTTTACAAGCTTCATGCCGCGGACGTTGATCTCCCGGTAACCCTTCACAGCCTGCTTAACGGAATTGCGGGACTTCGTAAAGGCAGGCGGATCCAGGATCACCACGTCATATTTCTCCCCCTTTGCCTCCAGCTCCGGCAAAAGTTCAAAAACGTCGGCGCACTGAAACTTTACGATATTTTCCAAATGGTTCAGCGCTGCATTCTCCGTGGCCTGATCCACCGCCAGCTGCGACGCATCCACGCCAAGGACGCTCTTAGCCCCTGCAATTCCTGCATTTAACGCAAAGGAACCCGTGTGCGTAAAGCAGTCCAGCACCTTCTTATCCTTGCAGAGCTTATGGATGCTGGCACGATTGTTCTTCTGATCCAGGAAAAAGCCCGTCTTCTGGCCCTCTTCCACGTCAACGATATAGTGCACGCCATTCTCGACGATCTCCACCTTTGTGTCAAAAGCCTCGCCGATAAAGCCCTTGCTTGGCTCCATGCCTTCCTTGAGGCGTACCTTCGCATCGCTCCGCTCATAGACGCCGCGGATTTTGATCCCATCCTCTGCCAACACCTTCTTTAACGCGTCAATAATGACTAGCTTCCATTTGTCGATTCCAAGGGCCAGGGACTCCACCACAAGTACGTCCGAAAACTTATCGATGACAATACCCGGCAAGAAATCCGCCTCGCCAAAGATCAGACGGCAGCTGGAGGTATCGATAACCTCCTTCCGATAATTCCACGCATCGCGCACGCGCTGCTCCATAAACGCCTCATCGATCACGACGTCCTTCTTGCGGGACAGCATTCTCACGGTGAGCTTAGAGTTCGTATTGATAAAGCCCTGTCCCATGCCATAGCCGTCGAAGTCCTTGACCTCCACGACGTCGCCATTCTCAAACTCTCCCTCGATCTTTGCGATCTCATTGTCATAAATCCAGGCGCCGCCCGCCTTAATGGTGCGGCCCTCGCCCTTTTTCAAAATCACCTTTGCCTGATTCATTTCTGTTCCACTTCCATTCCGCCATTTGGCTTATTTTTAAACCTCTATGTTCTCCACCGCCCAGTCGGCATCTTCCACCCGATAGCTGCCGCCGCAATACGGGCAGGTCACGTTTCTCGTGGCATCAAAGCTGCCATGACAGCTCGGACACTCCAGCTTCTTGATGGAGAAATTATACTGGATGGGTGCGTTTAGGTTTCTCACCAGCGTCACCCTTAGCTTTTCATTCTTCCCCGTCTTCACTTTCCCGTCCGTCACGTAGGCATTCTCCAAAAAGACGTCCACCGTCACGTGCAGATATCCGTCCTTCTCCTTCATGCTCTTAAAGCCCATGGCCCCGCGGAACCATACGTCCACGAGGTCATGAAACCTGTCATCCAAGGCTTCCCCGAGATAGAACGGTAATGCCTGCGCATCCTTTGCAAACAGGATCATCTTCAAGAGTGCAACCGTCTTTCCCGTGAAATACTCGTAGGAGAACTCCGGGCTATATCGCTTCATATACGACTCAAATCTCTTTCCTGCGCCGATGGCTCCCATCATGGGCACGGTCTGTCCCGCGGCATGAACTACCCTTACGATCAACGAAAAGCCGGCAAGAAAATATCCAAATACAACACCGCCAAACGCAGACACCACAAGGACGCCAAACATGCTCCAAAACTTAAACGGAGGGATCTCTCCGCGATAAGCCATTCCAGCCAGCATCCCGACAAAAAGGAAAATGGCCATTCCCGCCATGAACTTGATGAGATAGCGCTTCAGTTCATCCTTTGTAAAGGAAAAATCCCTGACCAGATAATGGTTTGTTATCTTCGGATAGAGCTCGCTCATCTGAAATTTCGAGTTGCAATATGGGCAACCGTCAAGCAACTTCTTGATTTTGGAAGGCGCGCCGCATCCCGGGCACACGTAGGTATCCTCCCCAACGTCCTCGCCGCCGATCACGTCCGTCTTCGTCTCATAGATCGTCATCTTTGTCTTTTGGCGACGAGGCTTCCCGTCTCCTACGGTAAACTCGCGCTCCCACATGGAGGTATAATATGCTGCTTCGCTGACGTAATGCCGGTCCTTCCACTTTCGTGGCAAGCTCTGCCCATCCGACATAAAGCCCCTTGGCGTGATTTTGCAACGTAGCCTTGTCCCTTTTGTTGCAAGGCGCTCCTGCTGAAGCTTTAAGGCATACCTCGTATCCTGGTCTCCCTCAGTCAGCTCTTTTTCACCGCTGATGGCCTCGTCAAGCTGCTCGATAAAGCGCTCATAGATATTATTGCTGTCCGGCCTCCAGACAGCCGTCTCCCGCGTTGCCATCCTTCCTCTCCCCCCTGCCAAAAAATAGCTAAAATCCTGCTACTATGAAGCATATCACGCGCACCGTTTTTTTACCTTCTTACCACAATCCCTCAATGGTTCCCGCTCCAGCGGCAAATGGTCCGGGAATGACGTTCACACCCCTGGAATCTCCCTTGTAATCGCGGTCAAATACAATGTCCGTTCCATCAGGATTCTCAAAAGGCTGCTCGGGCTCAAAGGCCTTACCCAGGGTCTCCGTGTTCACCATGCTGCAGGTGAAATCCTTGATAAGCTCATATACGTTCGTCTTAAGAATGGGCTTTCCGCCATTCTCATCGATCTCCACAAAAGCCGCATCTCCATCGTTTACGAAGCCATTCTTTTCATTCTTCCAGGCCTTTGCGCCATTTAAGTAAACGTTGCCCTCGCTCCAAACGGGAAGATGTCTGTGATGATACTTGTCCAGCTTGCCCATGTCAGGCGTGTCGGTATCCATGTCAAACCAGGAGATCCACTCGTCATAGGTGGGATACTCATCAAACACGTGCGTACCTACCTGACGGTTCTCCTGATTCTGCTCGCCCTCGTGCATGTCGCTCTTTACCGTAAAATCGCCTGCCGGCCATTTCTGGATAAATATGTTATTGTAGAACCTGTCGTCGCCGTGCAGGATGGTCATAAAGCCCATGACCTCCGTGCGATGCGGCATGTGGTAAGGCGTATAGCGCTGGCGGAGCTTGCCCTCCACCATATTGTCACAGCCGCCGCCCACGCTGGTAAAGGACCCGCAGATCAGATTGTGCACCATGGCCACGCCCTCCGTCGCCATGCGGAGACTCACGTCGGACATAAGGATATTGTTGTCGATCAGGGTCGGGCCATGTCCCACCTCCACGAAAATATCCTGACTCATCATGCCGCCCTGAAGCTGCTCTGCAAAATCCGGGCGCTGATTGTCATGCAGGAGATTCTGCGTAATGCGAGTACCCTGCGCCTCCCAGTCCGTCCAGATACCCATGGTACAATGATGAATGTAATTTCTGCGCATCGTTACGTCGATGGCAGCATGCATCTTGATGCCGGCGATCTCCGCGCCGCCAAGCTCCATCATGTTATTGATATGGTGAATGTGATTGTCCTCGATGATCGAGAACACGCCGCCCATGCGCCCGATGATGCCGCCCTGTTCACAGTGATGGATATTGTTGCGGCGGATTATATGGCTTCCAACCTTCTCCTTCAGCCAACCGTGATACTGGCCGCGGCACACCGCGTCGCGCTCCATCTGGGTCGCGCTCTTTACGTGCTTCGTCGTGAAATAATGATCATTGGCGGGATCATAATACTTTCCGATGCAGATTCCTGCGCACTTACTGTTACTGATATCACAGTCCTCAATGATCCAACCCTTCGACCAGTTCGGGCCGATCATGCCGTCCTGAAAGGCTGCGGGAGGCGCCCAGGTCGTAGCCGCCTTGCTGATCATGAAACCGCTGACCGTAATATATCCAACGCCCGTCTTCGAAGGGAAGAAACACTCCCTGCGGACACCTATCTCCACCTTTTCCTTGTTGGGATCCTTATCCTGAAAATTCACGTAGAACACGGTGCGGCCTTCCGCCTGCTCTGCATACCACTGATAGACGGAATCCTCAGGTACCCAGGACGTCCTGGATTTCTCAGCCTTCACCACTGCCTCAACGCTTGCCGCCTCATAGAATGCCTTGTCATTCATATAGACACAGCCCGTATGCTTCGACTTTCCGGCAAAATACCAGTCGCCGTAAACATAAGTCGTATAAGGATTGTACGCGCCGAAAATGCCATTGTCCACACTTGCCATCCAGACGGTACCCGTTCCGCCGACCGAATTGCCTGCCGTTGCCTTTTCTGCATCTGCCGACTCACCTGCGGCGCCGCTAGCCTCGCAATACTTTACCCAGCCCGTAAGAAGCTCTGCGCCCGTGATATGCGCCCCCAGGGGCTCCACGCTGCGATACGTGATCCGTTGCTCTGCCGTTCCGGCATTTTCCGGATTTACGTACTCACGATACGTGCCCGGATACACCAGCACCTCATCCCCGGGCTGCGCCACCTTTGCAGCATCCCCAATCCTCTTAAAAGGCATCTCCTTAGAACCATTTCCGTCTCTTCCAGCCTTTGCGTTTACGTACCAAATCATTTTTGCCATCCTCCTTCTCTGTATTTCCCAAATACCTTTCACTTCCCGGCCATGCCGCCTGCCAAGGCTCCAGCCTGCACCTGCCATGTTTCCTGACAAAGCGCCAGCCTGCACCGGCCATGTTTCCTGACAAAGCGCCAGCCTGCACCGGCCAAACTTCCTGCCGGCACGCCGGATCACTCCTCAATGCTTACAAGGATCGCCCTGCAGGGAGCTCCGTCCGCGCCGCCCAGGTTAATGGGCGCACAATTCAGGATATAGATTCCCTCATCCACCTCACCAAGGCGAATGCCCTCCAACAGGACAATCTCCGCCCCCAACATGATCAGATGCACCGCCATGGGCGCATCCTCCGGACCCACGGTCTGCGATTCATTCCCAAACAACAGGATCCCCGCCTCGGCAAATACCCTGGCAGCTTCCTCTGTCACCGTCGCTCTTCCCTTTACCAGAATCCGCTTTGCCGCGCGGCTGTCCAGATACCTTGCCTTCTCAAGGATGGCCATGGCATCCTCCGCGCTTACGTCGCCTTCATGCTCCGCCACGTAAGCATAGCCCACAAACCGCTCTAACGCCACCTGATCAATGGTCTTCCCGCCATCAATGAAATGATAGGGTGCGTCCACGTGCGTTCCATTATGGGCACACATCTGAAACGCCGTCAGATTACAAATGTCGCCATTTGCGATCTGAAGCTGGACCTGCCTCTCCGGCTGAGGATCCCCCGGAAAAACGTTACAATTAAAAACTTCCTGCGAAATATCGTAGAGCTTCATTGTTGACCTCCTTACAAGGCATCTTCCCTCGCGCTTTAGGGCCGTGCGTTAACGTCTTTCCATCCCGCTCCGCGGTACGGGCCCCTCTTTCGTTATAGTATAACATATTCTTTTGGGAAAAGCCTACAACTTTCTGCGATTTCTCCTTGACAATTGCTCATTTTTTATATATTATTTTAATGTTACCAAGGCGGCGCGTGGCTCAGCTTGGTAGAGCGCTGCGTTCGGGACGCAGAGGTCGCGTGTTCGAATCACGTCGCGCCGATTAAAAACGGGACATCATACAAATGATGCCCCGTTTCTTGTTTTCCATTTGTTTTCAATGTCTTTCGCATGTAGTTAAAGGAAACGGTTTCCCGTGTTTCGAATTTTTCATTTTGATTTTTGTCCAAAATCGACCTCAAAAATGGCAGTTTGCTAATAATTTGCTAATAATTTTTCAAAAAACGCCATTTTAAATTTCAAAAAACTGCCTTCAAAATCCATTTGGATTCTGAAGGCAGTTTCCTACATTAACTGGATAAGGGAACTCATTTTCGCGGACACTTCGTCCTTTGCCTGTTCCCCTTTTACCTTAGTATAGATCTTTAGCGTTGTCTCCGGATCGGCATGTCCGACCCACTTTTGGATCTGTTTAATGTCCAGTCCTTCATGAACCAAGATGGACACGCATGAGCTTCTCAGACCATGCAAGTGAATGTTCTGCGGAAGGTCCGGCATGCTTTTTACAAGTTTCTTAAAAGCGCTGGAAGGGTAATCCGGATAATAAAGCGATCCGTCGTCATGCTTGAACACGTAATCGTTCTCGCAATAAGCATTCCCAAATATTTTTCTGAATTCGTCTTCCCTCTCTTTTAATTGTCTTAACAATACGACCTGTTCCGGTGCCAAAGGATAGTCCCTTAAGCTACTTGCCGTCTTTACGGCATTCTCCCTGTGTATGACGGTTCCCTTTGTCACGGTACTTGCTATCGTTAGCTTTCTAAGCTCCAGATTAATGTTTGACCATTTCAGCCCCAGTGCCTCCGACCTCCTGAGTCCAAAGAAAATGGTGAAGTAGAAGTATTCGTACAGGGGATGTCCCTTTGCCCCCTGAAGGAATCGTTTACATTCTTCATAATTGAAAAAGGTATCTTCTTCCTTGAAAGCAGTCTTTCTGGCAAGTTGGGCGTTAAGCGTCGCATCCAATGCCGGATTCTTGTGAATGACTCCTTCCGACATTGCCTGATTCATGACGTTGATCAGAACTGCCTTGATGTCCCTTACGCTTCTCTTGCCCAGTCCCGGAGACTTGGTTTTATGTTGTGCGTCATTTCCATCCATAAGAAGATGATCCAAGAATTGATGGATGCCGTAATAAAAAGCGATCATTCTTACGCAGAGATCATGGCATTTATTAAGGGGGATTCAGTAGAATGAAGATACTGCTGTTCGGCGTATCAAATGTCGGAAAAACAACGATAGGGAAACTGTTGGCAGAGAGAATCGGCTTTGATTTTTATGATCTTGATGACGAGGTGAAAAGCCATCTGGAAATGACACTTGAACAGTTTACAGGTACAGCAGATCTCAGGTGGAGGGATCAAAAGCGAGGGAGTATTATCAAGAAGGTCCTCAAACTGGAAGAAGATGTTGTCTTTTCCATTACGCCGATATCATATCCGGATAACTTCAAAAAACGGATCATAAATGATGATATCCTGCTGATCGAGTTATACGACACTGTTAGAGCCCGGCAGAATTAGCCATTCAGAGACCAGCAGAAACAGCCAATTCTGGCTCAATAGAAAAAGCCAATGCATCAGCTTTTCCTTTCTTTAGT
>ONSO01000048.1 GCA_900320485.1 uncultured Lachnospiraceae bacterium
CGAGGTGCATGGCGCCTATGACCTGATCCTGCACAACTATGGTCCCGATTCCTACAATGGTTCCATCCACGTGGAGCTGGAGGACAGCTGCAGCATTGAGCAATTAGACGACATGACGCGCAAGATCATGACCCTCGTCTATGAAAAGCATCACGTCATCCTGACGGCCATCGGCGTATATGCCACCAACACGAAGGATCCCGAGACCATCTCACTTCGCAAAGAGATCCGCGACCGCGTCCTAGCCCATGAACATGCAAAGCAGATCCATGGTTTCCACTACAACAAAGAAGAAAAATCCGTGCGCTTCGACGTAGTCATCAGCTTTGACGCACCGAGCCGCATTGCCGTATATCAGGAAATACTCACCGAGCTTCAGAGCACCTATCCCGACCTGACCTTTACCCTGGCCATGGACATGGATTACGGCGAGCTTGGACAATAACGTAAGATTGTGAGGGGAATCATCATGAGAAAGAAAAAGCTTGCCATTGGGGCACTTGTACTGATTGTCTACTTTATCCTCATCTTCATTTTACTTGCCGCGGAATCGGCTGCTCCCTCGTCCGGCATTCAGACTCTGCCGGACGCCATCTGGTACTCCCTGGTCACCATGACTACCGTAGGTTATGGCGACATCTATCCGGAAACCGGGATCGGACGCGTCATCGCGGCCATTTTCATGTTTATGAGTCTGGGCATGTTTGCCATCCTGGTAAGCGCTGCCTTGACGCTGGTCAGGGACAGACTACTGCCAAGACTCCGTCTTGCCCTCAATGCCTCAAAAAAATGGTATGTCTTTGACGAGGTAAACGACGTCACCTGCACCATCGCCAAGGGCATCAAGAAGGAACATTCCGGCGGTCTTTGCATTTTTAGCAGTAACGACTTAAGCCAGGACAAGACCCAGGGCCTTGGAATCATCATTCCGTTCTCCCAGTCCACCATTCTGAGCTTTAAGAGAAACCCTGAATCCGTCTCTCTCTTCTTTACGGCCGGCACCGGAACGGAAAATCTGGACAACGCCTTACGACATGCGGATTCCAAGTGCCCCGTTTACGTAATGACGCCCTACGCCCAGGATTCTCTTCCGAAGACCTTTACCACGTTCTCTCCTTTCACCTGCATGGCCAGACTTTACTGGCGGGAGCACCCTGTTTCCGCCCCTGGAGAAACCATTGTCCTCATCGGTTCCGGGAAATGCGGCGAAAGTCTGTTGGAACAAGCGCTTTTGGTCAACGTCATCCATCCCGACCAAAGCCTGCGTTATCACGTATATGGTTCCTACGACGAATTCAAATACACGCACCGCATGCTGAGCGCCTTTCTTAGCATTAATGCGGAGGTTCCCGGGCGGGACGCCGTCTACTTCCACGAAGGACTCTGGAATGCGGATGCGCAGCTTTTAGAGCAGGCTGACCGGATCCTCCTGTGTGACGATGATGAAACCATAAATGCGGAAGTTCTCTCCAAGCTTAGCAAATATTACGCCACCCGGGGCCAGATCCATGCAAAGATTTCCGCCCGCGTTCCCGGCGTCACAACCTTTGGCGAAACGGAAAAGATCTTTACGCCGGAGCTTGTAATGAGCAGGCGCCTTGATCAGACCGCCATGATGATGCACGAAATCTACAGACGATCCGCAGGCGGCATGGCTCCCGCCTGGGAAGAATTAAGTGATTTTGCCAGAAGGTCCAACCAGGCTTCCGCAGATCACTTAAGGGTTAAGATCAGTCTTTTGCTGGATCAGGAGGTAGACGGCGAGGTAACGCCGGAGCTTTGCAGAAAGGCTTATGAGGTCTTTGAGGCCAACAGACAGGCAAACGCCGAATGGTTCCGGCGCTTAGAGCATGAGAGATGGGACAGATTCCATTTCATGAATAACTGGTCATATGCGCCTGAGCGCAACAATGCCCTAAGAAAACACCCCCTGCTAAAACCTTTTGAGGAATTGCCCCTGGCGGAGCAGGAAAAAGACGACTTCGCCTGGGAACTCTTAAAGTCTTTTGCAGAGGGTTAACGTCTTTTACGGCGGGGGCCTTAGCGGCCTTGCGTTTGAACCCGCGCGGTAAATCCGGTCACGCCCTACAGGGGCTTCAGCGTGGAATTGCGGTACTGGAATTTCCAGGCCGCCGTGTCATCCTTGAGCATGAGATCTGCCAATTCCACGGCGATCTTACTGGTTACCTCCAGAGACATGTCCTGCTGATCCAGAAGGCGCTGCGTTTTCTTCAGCTCCTTCTCCAGCTTCTCCAGCATGGTCCTGTGGTTATTGTAATTAAAGCGATAGTTATTCTGAGATACTTTCAAACTGAAATAGGATGCCCAGGCAGGGATCACCATTGCCAGCATGTTGAGTGCGGACCGCATGAGACTGCTGGCATTTGCATTTTCCGTCGGAAGCATGATCAGAAGGAATTGAAGCAGTCCTCTTCCCATGACCAGCACCGTTGCCACGTTCAGGATAAACCTGCCCCAGTGCTCCAGGGATTCCACGACGGATGCATAGCGCTTGAAGGAGGACTCCTGGTAAGCCATCTGGTCCTGGATCATCTCCCGTACGTGTCCCAGTATGTCGCTGGCCGTCTGGCGGGTTACGTTCTTCCTTTTCGGCTCCACGTCGTCTGACGCATGCATGATCTGGCTGCAAAGGACCTTGTCATCCGGGCACAGCCTGCGCAGGTCCACCGTCGTCCCATAGGGCAGGAAATGCACTATGACGCGAAGGATCTCCGCCACGTATCTGTTCTTGATAAAATCAGCCTGCCAGTTAATGATCTTCTGGCTCTTCGACAGATAGTACACGTAAAAATTCAGGCAGGCGTAAAACAGAAAACAGAATCCCGCCAAGTATTTGCTAAAATGCTCTGCGCCGCCCTTCCATCCGGGAAGAAGCATGGGCACGCCCTTTCCGATCAGTGCCTCGGAATAAAATGCCAGGGCAAGCAGAATGGTTGCAATGAAAGGCAGTACGCTCCGCTGATACAGCATGGTCAGGAATCTTCCGCTCTGTTCTATGGCCGCCTCGTCAAATTCGCGGAACTTCCGGATAAAGTTCTTTCGAATGGCCTCTCCGTCCGGATCCTCCAGAATAAAATCATCATTCAGCATGCGGTCTTCCACGCTGGCATAGACCCGGTGCTCTGCCCGGTGCTTTTTTAAGAACCTCCCCCGGCATCCCTCCCAAAAGCGCATCCCAAAAGTTTTTTTACCCAGTGTCTTTGTCGCCTCAAATCTGCCCTCATCCAAAGGCACCATGACCTCTTCCAAGTAACTCGGGAGATAATCAATGTAATAGGACTCCCAAAGGCAATAGGTTTTGTGAGATTTTGTGGAGATCCAGATGCAGGGGATGTTCTTCTGATAAGCCATCTCCATGAACTCCCATGCCGCGCCGTTCATCTCCCCCGCATCCTCGTCCCAGGCGGAAAAGATCACGTCCACCTTATTGCAAATGTCCTCTCCCAGCATTCTCGTAACGGCCGTTTCATAGGTCATGCAATTCCATGCTTCCACGGAATAGCGCATGTCCCGCGTAACGTAACCTACGATCTCAAAAGGATGACGTTTACACCAGCGAAACCAGTTTTCGCCCGTGTAGGAAGGGCTCACCAAAAGCTGAAGCTCCACGCTCTCCAACTTGCCCCTAAGCCGCGTAACAACCTGCTCCGTCATCTCATCTAACTTTTTCCAAATCTCTTCCTCTTCCGGCAACAGCCCGACTGCTGCAATCCTAATCTTCATAAAGTACCTCTTTGATTCCCTCTCACGTAATGTTTCTTCCGTTTCCCTCTATGCGCCATTTCAGCGCTTTTGATCACCACACGGGCTCGTAATGCTTGCTTTCCTGCTTATTAAGCGTTACCTTGATCTCTCCGCTCCCCAAAACGGCAGCCAGCCGACTTGCTTCTTCATAGGTGTTAATGGAAGTGATGACAAGCCTTCCATTCTTAATAACGCTTTGGGTCTTTGGCGCCATTATGATCTCTCCGTCGCTATAGAATCCAATCGGTGCAGCCCCATCCTGAAATGCTTCCTGCGTTGCGGCCTCCACCTTCTCTTTTCCCTCTTCCGTCATGGTTATTTCCACAAGGTAGTCCATCTTGCCTGTGGAACTAGGAGAGTTCACGACCTTGGCTTCACTGACGTCTTCGCTTGCCCATGCAATGGAGCCATCCCTTTGCAGTTCCTCAATCTCTTTATTTAGCCGCATGACGCCGTCACGTTCCTCAAAATTAAGGTTTCCCTTCGCGTCCTTTTGCTTAATAAAGTAGCTCTGCCCCTTTATTTCAATGAGTTTTTCGATGAGCTTAGCGTCTTCCTTATCTGAAATGAGGGGGATCTCGATCACGATCCTGCCGGCACCATCCTGATACACGTTCGCTTCAACGTAATCCTTCATGCGCTTTTGAAGGATGCTAACGGTATCCTCCAAGACCTCTTTGGAAGCATCGCTCTCTGCGACCTCATAAACAAAGCGCCAGCCACCCTTTTGCGCCAAAGCTTCTCCAAGGACAACCTTCGCACGTTCCTCGTCCCAATCCGTCGCCGCGACATTCTTATCCTGCTCCTCTTCCTGCGCTCCCGACGCTTTCTCCGGTCCGCAGGCACCAAGCACTGCCGCTGCCACAAGGCTCGCACCAAACACTGTGAAAACCTTCCTTGCCGTCTTTCTCAAATGCTTATTCCAAAGCCTCATGATCTCCCTTTTCCCTTCCGCTTTTCATACGCATCCTTTATGCGCATCCTTATCTTTACCGCGCCAATACGCTCCTCCCGATCTCTTCCCAATTAATGCACCGCTTGTACCTATCATCGGGAAGCTCACGTTCATGATTCCAAGGTCTGTCATAAACCATGACCTTCAGATCCGGCAGATGTCCAAAATACTGAAAGGCCTTGGGCGAATCCTCTATGGCATAATCAAAATGCATTTTGTAATAATCCTCCAGCTCCAGATTAAAATCGCTGTTTTTAATAAAGGAATCCCTGCCATACTTATTCAGGAAATACAGCCCGGCCCGCCCAAGTCCATGCTCGTCCAGCCATCTTCTGGACGGTTCATAACTGCTGTAGGGGCGCCCCGTGATAACGAAAATCTCATGTCCCTGATCCATCCATTCGTTAAGCACCTGCGAGGCATTTGGCGTCTCCTCATAGGAAAGAAGGACCTCCGGCCGATGCCCTTCGATCATCAGCTGCTCATATTGCTCATCCGTCAGTTCAAAGGACTCCTGCAGGTTAAAAAAGCGAACCTTATCATAAGGCACGTTCTTTCCAAAGAGCCTTAACGCAATTCCCGTAAACGCCCTGGCCGTCTCGCACAGGCAATCATCAAAATCCACGTAAATCTTCATATTCTCCCCGCCCCGCGCCTCCTTTGCGTGCCCTTCGGCACGTCCCTCATTCCATTCGGGATCGCAAGCATAGCTTGCGACTGCGTGCCCTTCAGCACGTCCCTCATTTCATTCGGGATCGCAAGCATAGCTTGCGACTGCGTGCCCTTCGGCACGTCCCTCATTCCATTCGGGATCGCAAGCATAGCTTGCGACTGCGTGCCCTTCGGCTCGTCCCTCATTTCATTCGGGATCGCAAGCATAGCTTGCGACTATTTTATCACAATATGGTTGCAATAACAAGGGAAACGGAACGGTCTTCTCTTGACAGAAAAACGGAACGGTCTTCTTTTGCTCTGCAGCGGTTGCATAAAAAACGCACCCCAAAAGGTGCGTTCTCATCATGAATCGTCTTTACAAAAAACAGAAAATAAAACAAGTGACTGATCCATACGATCCCCAAGATCACGCAAGGAATCCATATGCCCTTCCTCGCCATAAAGAAAAAGCCCAGTCCCATGAGAAGGGTTACGGAAATTAAAATCCCAGCTTTTGTGGAGAGAAGCATCCCCCTTTTCTCCACAAAGGACTCCAAATGCTTTTTGTAAAGTGCCGTTCCCGTAAACCAATCCTCCAGCCTCCGGGAGCTTCTGGCAAAGCAATAGGCGGTGACAAGGTAAAAGGGCGTTGTAGGCAAAATGGGAAGGATCACACCCACCGTCCCCAATACCAGACAAATGCATCCGATCACAATAAAAATCACTTTTTTTATTCCCATTTTCATCTCCCGACTTTCTATCACAGATAAGTGAACGCAAGTGCACAGAGCAGGCAACAGATTGGAATAATGATGCACTGTCTGATCTGCTGCTTCCTGTTATAACCAAACTGCTGCCAGCCTGCGCACCCTTCCGTTTCCGGAAAATAATGCTGGAAGAATTTGGTTTTGGTCAGGAGGATAGAGTCCAGGCATCCAATGTCAAATGCCTTCACGGCCATGCCGATCACCAAAAAACGGATTGCAAAGTCCCAATAGCCAAACCCGTTTGCCTTGCCGTCGAACCCGGCGATGAGAAAGAGTCCACCCCATGCCAGAATGAGGATCACCAGAATGATCCCGCCAACCACCCTCTTCGGCGTAAGCGGCAGATTCTCAAGTCTGGGCTTAAGCTTCTCCTGCACGTCCAGAGGAAAATTCTTTGCCAGTGCGGAAAAAGGCAGAGTAAGCGTTGCCTCCCAGATCATTAAAAACAGTAACACACATCCTGCAAGTGCCAAAAGTATTGTCATTCCCATTTTTATCTCCCGTTGTTTCTAAGTTAGTCTCGTCTAATTCATTATCATACCACCCTTCCGCACAAAAGTCCATACCTTATCAGATCGAACCCATTTTTTCACCGTGCGTTAGAGGGCGCACGGCGTCCGGGGGACGCGGCTTTGCGCCGACCGGAGCGAAGCGGAGATCGAACCCGTTCGAATCCGAAGGATTCGAAGAAAAATAAAATGGGTATGCGATTCTTCGCATACCCATTTCATTTTTCTCCGTGCGTTAGAGGATTCGAACCCCCGACCTTTTGGTCCGTAGCCAAACGCTCTATCCAGCTGAGCTAAACGCACATTCATTGCATTTCCTGCAACAGATTATATTCTAACTTCTTTGATTCCAAAAGTCAAGTGGTATTTTTATTTTTTTGCGTTTTTTCCGCCATCCATTAAACTGCAATACTTATCTTCTACCCTTTTTCCCATAACCAATAAAAGCATAGATCATACACAATGCAGCCGCGAACGCGATCCCCGCAGGATATGCGATCGCACCGGATAAGCGAAAGCCTTCATTTGCCATAAGTATGTAAGTCATGCTTACCGCACTCATGAAGGTAGCCGGCAATGCCGTTACCAGCGAAACGACCTTTTTTTCTCTGGTCTTTATCAGATATGCCGTTGCCACCCACAGCGAGATCATTGCAAGCGTCTGATTACTCCAGGAAAAATACCTCCACAACACGTTAAAATCCAGCTGCGTCAATAGTGCTCCCGCAGCCAGGAGCGGCACCGTAATGATCAGGCGATTCTTGATCTTTTTCTGGTCCAGCTTCGTAATCTCGGAAAGAATCAGTCTTGCCGAACGAAATGCCGTATCGCCCGAGGTAATGGGGCATGCCACAACACCGATAATGGCAAGCACGCCGCCCACCGGTCCAAGCAATCCCTTAGATACTTCATAAACCGTTCCCGATTGTCCCAATTCCGTCAGTGCCTGATTTAATCCGCCGGTTGCACCGTAAAAGGCCACGCCTGCCGCAGCCCATACCAAAGCAATCACGGCCTCAGACAGCATCGCGCCATAGAATACCTTTCGCCCTACTTTCTCTGACGTTACGCACTTTGCAACCATAGGTGACTGGGTCGCGTGAAATCCGGAAATGGCACCGCAGGCTACGGTGACAAACATAAACGGCCAAACGGGAAGGCCTTGCGGATGCAGATCCTTCAGCGTGATCTCCGGCATAAAGTACCCGCCTGCAATGATCCCGTAAAGAATTCCAACCGCCATGATGATGAGCACCACTCCAAATACCGGATACAGCTTTCCGATGATCTTATCGATCGGGAGAAGCGTCGCCAATACGTAATAGATCAGTATCACAATGATCCAAAAGGTAACGTTAAACGTCTTGGGCGTCAACCTTGCCAGCAACGCTGCCGGAGAGTTCACGAACACGGTTCCAGTCAGTACCAGCAGCAGCACGGAAAACAGTCTCATCCCCCACTTTGCCACGGGGCCAAGATAGATACCGCTAAGCTCCGCTATGGATGCTCCGTCGTGACGTTCGGAAATCATGCCGGACATGTAATCATGAACGCCTCCCGCCAGCACGCTTCCGAAAATGATCCACAGGAATACCACCGGGCCAAAGCAGGCTCCCATAAGAGCTCCAAAAATCGGGCCGGTACCGGCGATATTTAGGAGCTGTACTAAAAAGGCCTTCCAGGTTGGCATTGGCATAAAATCCACTCCATCCTGTTTTGCATACGCCGGCGTCGTTCGATCATCCGGAGCAAATATCCTTTCTATGATCCTGCCATATATAAGATAACCAACAATCAGGACTACAAAAGATAACGTAAGTGATATCATACGTCCTCCTGACTTATCATTATAGTCACGCTTTTATTTTTCCTGTGCCTTTAGTTTTTGAGCATTGTTGTTTAATTCCTTCATGAGTTTTTCAACCTGCGATACCATCCTGCCGTTTTCCTCGCAGGCATCATAAGTCTCACTCGCATGGGCGGAAACCTGTTCCGTAATGGCGGAAATGGTCTGGATCTTGCCTGCGATCTCGGAATTTGCCGCACCAAGCTCTTCCACGGCCTGTGCAAGCTCCTGAATCTGCTGGTTAATGCCAATCGTTTCACGGGCAATACCGCCAAAGCTCTCCTTCGCCACCAGCGTGCTCTCAACGTTTTCCTGATTTGTTGCGGTTGCTGCCTCCACGGCTTTGGATACTTCCTTGAGTTCCTTATTTACGTTATGGATCAGCTGCGTAATGTTTACGGTCGCGCTCTTTGTCTGATTGGCCAGTCTCGTGATCTCATCCGCCACAACCGCAAAGCCCTTGCCTGCCTCGCCGGCTCTTGCCGCTTCAATTCCGGCATTCAGTGCAAGCATGCCGGTATTATTTGCAATGGTGGTGATTGTTTCGATAATGGTGTTCATCTTGAGCGTATAAGAGTTCAGTTCTTCCATCTGGCGCAGCACGGCGTCATTGGTCCGGATGGAGGCCTCCATCTGTTCGGAAAGAGTCGTCATCTTAAGGCTACCCTCTTCCACCAGTTTTTCCGTCTCCTGCATGTTCTCGCGAATGGAGTTCGCCGTCATGGTAACGCGCTCAATAAAGCCCTGAATGCTCTCCGTCTGTTTAAGCTGATCCTGAATGGATTCGGCCGTCTCTGTGCTGCCGGCACTGACTTCTCCCATGGCATCACGTATCTGAAGAACTGATTCGCCCAGCATGTCCATCTTTCCGGAGACTGCCTCGGCATTGCCGATCACGTCATTAGCAATGCGCAAGACCTCCAGCAACATGCGATTGGTTTCGTCTTTTCTTGCCTTTATGTTGTCAAGCTTCGCATCATTGACCCTTCGGATGGTAATTGCATTAATGGCAAGATAAATCGTCAGCAACAGGAAAAGCAATATGCGGATCTCCACGTCCACGATCTGTTCTTTTGTATAACCCTGAATGGATCCGTGCACAATAATGCTTAGAATGTTTAATGCATTGGCCGTAATTCCGACAATCATGCAAAATTTAACGCTGGAATAAAGTGTGATCAGGAAGAAAATGGGAATGGCATAGGAAAACGTGAGCATGCTTCTCGTGGTAAACAGCACAAATACGTAGAGAACGCCAAAGCTCCCTACCATGAGGTACTTAAATTTCTCAGAATCCGGTTTACGCCGGTAGAGGAAATACTCACCCGCGATCGAGCCGCAGGTAAGCAGGCCCATGATCAGGGTGTAATCCCAGGTCCGCCCCTTTTTAAGGAACTCCACAAAATATGCGATCAATATGGTCGCATTCATGATCAGATGCCCGATAAGAGCCTGTCTGTTTACGTAGGCCATTTCATTTAAGCCCACCTGAGTTTTCCTTCTTCTCTTTCTTCGAAATTTAGCCATGCATTGCCTCCGATTTTTTTCGCTCTCGCTCGGGATTGGCGTGCTTTAGGGCAGCACGTCCCTCGCTCTCGCTCGGGATTTGGCGTGCTTTAGGACAGCACGTCCCTCGCTCTTGCTCGGGATTGGCGTGCTTTAGGGCAGCACGTCCCTCGCTCTCGCTCGGGATTCAGATTTACTTTGTAAATCTGAACCTATTATATCATACGTGAGGTAAAAATGGTATGGAAAAATTTCAATTAACGTTATACAATGTATTTTGAGTGAAAATAGGACGAGCTAGGAGGCTAAGTAATGTTAGAGTTAAGGAATCTTTCTTTTCAGGTGCCGGAGCAGGGCAGCGCGAAGAAGGAAATCATAAAAGGGATCAACCTGATCTTAAAGGACAATACCTTTACGGCCATCACAGGCCCTAACGGCGGTGGAAAATCCACGCTGGCAAAGCTGATCATGGGCATGGAGACTCCCACCGGCGGGCAGATTCTGTGGAATGGTCAAGACATAACCGACTTAAACGTCACGGAGCGCGCAAAGCTGGGCATCAGCTTTGCCTTTCAGCAGCCCGTGCGATTTAAGGGCATTAAGGTCAAGGATCTGATCACGCTCGCTGCAGGCGAGAAGATCAGTACCGCAAGCGCCTGCGAGTATCTTTCAAAGGTGGGCTTGTGTGCCAGGGACTACATTAACAGGGACGTGGACGCAAGTCTTTCCGGCGGGGAGCTTAAAAGGATCGAGATAGCGACCATCATTGCCCGCAATACTCCCCTCTCCGTCTTTGACGAGCCGGAGGCCGGCATTGATCTTTGGAGCTTCTCCAACCTGATCAAGGTATTTGAGGAACTGCATGAAAAGCATGAGAATTCTCTGATCATCATCTCCCATCAGGAACGCATCCTGAACATCGCGGATGAGATTGTCGTGCTCGCCGACGGCGTCATCAAGGCCCAAGGGCCCAGGGAAAGCATTCTCCCTGAGCTTTTGAATGGTACCGGCGGTTGCAAATTTTATCAATGACGATATTTACGTTAACGCAAATGAGGTGAATGATTATTATGGATCAGATACAGAAAACGTTATTGGAACAGATAGCCGGATTGCATGAAGTCCCGGCAGGCGCCTACAATATCCGCGCCAACGGGCAGAGCGTATCAAGAAACGTGACTGCCAACATCGACATTGTCACCAAAGAAGACAAGCAAGGCATTGACATTATCATTAAGCCTGGCACAAAAAAAGAAAGCGTGCACATTCCCGTGGTGCTGAGCCAGAGTGGTCTGAAGGAGATGGTTTACAATGATTTTTACGTAGGTGATGACTGCGACGTAACCATCATTGCAGGCTGCGGCATTCACAACGGCGGCGATCTGGAGAGTAAGCACGACGGCATCCACAGCTTCTTCATCGGAAAGAATTCTCACTTACGCTACGTGGAAAAGCATTATGGCAGTGGCGACGGTAAGGGTAAACGCATTATGAATCCTGAAACTGTCGTGGAACTGGGAGAAAACAGTTTTATGGAGATGGAAACCGTCCAGATCAGGGGCGTGGACTCCACAAAGCGTTCCACTTCCGCCACGCTGGCTGACGGGGCTAAGCTTGTGATCACGGAGCGCCTTATGACCCACGGAACGCAAAATGCAGAGTCGCATTTTAAGGTTGACTTAAACGGTGCCGGCTCCAGCGCAAACCTGATCTCCAGATCCGTGGCCAAGGAGGATTCCCATCAGCTTTTTGTCTCTGAGATCAACGGAAATAACCGCTGTGCGGGCCATTCGGAATGTGATGCCATCATCATGGATAACGCTAAGATCGGCGCCGTCCCCAAGATCACGGCAAACCATTTGGACGCCGCCCTCATTCATGAGGCTGCCATCGGCAAGATTGCCGGAGAACAGATCACAAAGCTGATGACCCTGGGACTAACGGAGGCAGAGGCAGAGGAACAGATCGTCAACGGTTTCCTGAAATAGTACGTTAAATGAGAAAAAGGCTTGTCCCACGGGCGGCCCCTACAAAAAAGGATATCCAAACGGATATCCTTTTTTGTGGATACATTATGAACTTGAAAAGGGAAAATTATTGGGTTAATCTTTTAATAATGGAAGATACTTCCTCCGGATCAAAGGGTTTTGTGATAAACTCATCCGCTCCCCTCTTTAAGGCCTCTACCATCTTCTCTTTCTGTCCAGCCGCAGTGATCATTACCACTTTAGCGGAAGGATCAAATTTCTTGATCAGCGTCAGGGATTCAATGCCATCCATCTTCGGCATGGTAATGTCCATGGTCACAAGGTCCGGTTTCACTTCCTGATACTTTGCGTATCCTTCTTCACCGTCTGCCGCTTCTGCCACAACCGTATATCCTTGGCTCTCCAAGAGGTTCCGCAAGATGCGCTTGCTGGTTCTGGAATCATCCACAATCAAAATTTTCACGTCTGCCACGTTCCTTCACCCCCTCTTAATTTGCTTTCGTCGTTACAAACTCGCAGAGTCTGCCGTCGATCTGTACCGTCACAACACATGCCGCCTGCGCCGGGAAGTCAACGCCCTCTACGCCATAGGCAGGCGGAAGCAGTTCCAAAAGCTCACCATGCTTTCCACTGATGGCGGAAGCATACAGTCCGTTGATGCAGTTCATCAGCTCTGCTGCCGCATCCAAAGCGTCCTCGTCCAGCGTCTCAAATTCTTCTTGTCCAAAAAAGGAAGCCACGGTCAAAAGTGCTCCGTCCACCTCGCGGAATCCATTGGTCCACTTTTCGGTCTCGCCCTGCATCTCCTGGATCGCGGCAGGAGCACTGCCCTGTACCTCCTTCATCTCTGCCTTGATAATGCTGGCATGGCGGTCCACCAACCGGATCAGCGTCTTCATGGCAATGCTGATCAGCTGCTCATATTCTTTTGCCGCTTCCGGCAAATATACGTCAACGATCTTTTCCACGTCGTCACTTTTAATGTCTTCCAGCTCCGTATTGGTGAGGCACTTGTTCATCTTAAACTCTTCCAAAACGTTGGCCACTTCGCCAATGGTGATCAGTTTGTCATCCTCCAACGCCTGAATAAACGCCAAATAGGCATCGCCCTGACGCTTCAGAAGTTTTCCCACCTGCTCATCCGTAAGATACCCCTTGTCAACGGCAATGTCTCCGAATCTCTTATCGCAGATGGCCTGCAGCCGGTTCACTTCCTCTGCCTGGGCAAAGGTCATAAATCCTTCGGAAACGGCAATGAGCCCCAGCTTTACTCGAACGGCATCCATTTTGTCGAGTGCCGCGCGGAACTGTGCAGGAGTAATTCTGCCGCTATCCATAAGGTAATTGCCAATAATGCTCTCTACCATACAGCTTCCTCCAGTCTTTCCTTTCAGCTTTCACGTCTCAGCTATGTTCATAACACCCGCTTCTCGTGAATAAAATTGGAATATTTGTATAATAAATCTATGCTAATTATACCGTCTTTTGTTAAAACTGTCAAGGAATTCTCCGTTTCCGGGAGTATATCTCCTGAAATTTTTCTAAAAAAAACGACCGGTGCACGTTAACTTAGGCCTTTTCATTCATCGTTATTGCATCACATATGTTATTTTATATTCAAGTTCACGCGAATAATTTCATTTCAATCGTTTTCTATTGGTGCCAGAATTACGCTCGGATTTTTTCGGAATTAAATTGTGTGCGCTTTTGTGCTAATTATGTATTTATTTTCTGTCAATGAGCAATTGACTATTTAGGTTAGTTTTCTCCCTATTTATTATTACATATGATTTTTGACTGAATCATTTTTTGTTTTACCGATTTAAATTATTCGGCATTCCGCAAATTATCGTGGAAACCATTGAATTTTAAGGGGGTTATGCCATGACATACAGGGTGACAGTAAACGTGACGTTAAAGGAAATCCCTCTTGACGTTTTTGATTTTCAAATGTTATTTTGTATTTTGCAGCCATATAACGTCAATCGTGATTTTATTCATTTCGTAACTGTCGTTGTTTTATAAGCCGCCTTTTTGAATTTCCATTTCTTCTGGAAATCAACAAAAAAAGACGGAAGATTTCTCTTCCGCCTCATGCTTTTTCCGTTAATTCATTCCGTTTCCCGTATTTAGATTAGGGCGGTACTAAAATATCTCTCTGCCCTGTCTGCCAATACCGTGGCGATCACCTTATCCTTGCCATACTTCTCTGCCATCAACTTTGCCGCCCACACGTTGGCTCCGGAAGACGTTCCCACCAGCAACCCCTGTACTCTCGCCAGCTCTCTGGCCGTCTGAATGGCATCATCATCGCTTACTTCCACAATGTCCGTAATGATCTTTGTATCAAGGATGTCCGGAATAAAGCCGTCTCCAATGCCCTGGATCTGATGCAATCCCGGCTCATCTCCCAGCAGTGCGCTGACGTTCTTGGGTTCTACGGCCACAACCTTACATTCCGGATTCTGTTCCAACAGGTACTGCGCGATTCCCTGCAAGGTTCCGCCACTTCCGATCCCCGAAACAAATATGTCGATCTTTTTGCCAAGCTGCTCCACGATCTCTCTTCCCGTCGTACGATAATGCGTGTCAGGATTTGCGGGATTTTGGAACTGCTGCGGCACAAAATATTCATCGGACGCCGACGCGATCTCAAGGGCCTTGTCAACGCTGCCTCCAATGCTAAGCTTCGGATCCGTAAGAACAAGCTCCGCGCCTAGGGCATGAATGATCTTTTTTCGCTCTTCGCTCATATTTTCAGGCATCACAATGATCACCTTATATCCCTTGCGAACGCCGCAGAGGGCTAATCCGATGCCCGTATTGCCGGAAGTAGGCTCAATGATGGTCATTCCAGGCTTTAATTTTCCGCTTTTTTCCGCATCTTCGATCATGTTAAGCGCAATGCGGTCCTTAATGCTTCCGCCGGGATTTAGGAATTCCGCTTTTGCATAGATCTGCAGGCCCGTCGTCTTCTCAAGACTTAAAAGCGGCGTATTCCCGATCAGATCCAGTATATTGTCGTAATACATGTCTTTTGCCTCCCCGTCCCTCTTTTCATTCGGGATCGCAAGCACAGCTTGCGACTTGCGATCCCTTCGGCTCGTCCTCGCTACGCTTCGGATTGCAAATTGCTTCGCAATTTCCAACTATTATATCATATCCGCGGGGAATAATCTAGTGTTGTTTTAGGAAAGTGCAATTGTTTTACCCCCCGGAGAAGAGTAGAATCTCTCCAATTTTCTCACAGCGCCTTCAGTGCAATGGAAAGGTTCAAATACGCCGCAAAAGTAAGCCAAAGCAAATAAGGGAACATCAGCTTTCCTGCAAGTTCATCGATCTCCCAATATTTTTTTACGACGATAAACACAAGAAACCAGAGGATCAACAGCCAAAAAAATGCCGGCAGGAATAGCCCCAGCCTAAAAAACAAAACCGGCCAGAGCAGATTAAAGAAAAGTTGCAGACCGTAGTATTTCAATGCTTCCGTCCGTCTCGGGTCCCCAGAAACGGTGATCAAAAAGGATGCAAGCCCCATAAGGATAAACAACACCGTCCATACTACGGGAAAAACCCAGCCGGGCGGCGCAAAGGGCGGCCGATACAGCTGGGCATAACGATCCCGTATTGCCGGCGTCAGTAAAAAAGAAAGAAAACCGACTCCCAAAGGAATTGCGAGATTTAAGGCCAAAGCCTTCCATTGGAATTTCATAAAAACCCCCAAGCAGGTCACTTGTTGATTTTTATGCTTTTACTTCCGGAATTATGCAGGCCATTATACAAAGGCCTTCATCTCTTCCATAAAATCCTCTTCCACCTTGATCAGTCTTTTCGCCAGATCATGGGCTTCTTCCTCTGCATCCGGGTACTTATTCACGTACTCGCTGACGGATTGGATCCCCATGTTGCATCCATCCATCATCTTTTTCGCAGCTTCCTGATCATTGGGATGCATGAGCATTCCCATTTCCACGCTCATCCAGGCCCCCATCAACGCCATCTGGGGCGGATCGTCCTCGCTGCTTCCATGCTTTCCAAGCATGGCAACGACCTCTTTCTCCAGCTGGGAATGCTTCTCCCCATAAGATTCCAAGAGATCACTTAATTTTTCGTCCGTCACAAAGCTTCTTACCTGCTTTACGCTTTTTTGCGCCATTTGGCAACCATTGCCGCACTCCTTCAAAAGCTCCACGGTGTGAGTAAGCTTCTGGTCTTCCTGCTGTTCCATGTTAGATACCTCCTTGTCTTTTCGCATAGTATGCGCAGACAAAAGGCATTTTATTCCACGAAGGAAAACATCCGTGCCTTATTCCTCACCAAGAAGCGTCACAATGTCAACAATCTTCCACTGACCGTCAAGCAGTGCATAAAACAGCTTAAAATTCGTTACGTCCACTTTCACCTTGCCGGTCTTTGTCAGACGCATTTCTTTCTCAAAATATACCTCACAGGTAAATAGCTCTTCATGATAGCGGATATAGTGGCTGACCGACTCATTTTTGAACGTTGGGGCAGCATGATCACTGTACATCCACATGTCCTCGCGACGGTAAGTCTCCGCCAGCTCCAGATAGTAGGAGTCCTTCGGGAACATGTCGCGAATGGGATTTACGCTTCCCTTAGCACCGGGAAGGTCTACGGAGAAATAATTGGTATAGCGCTCGGCATTTTCAAGTACCATGGCCTTAAGGTCTTCGGGCATCTCACTCTCTTCAAAGCTCTTAACGCTGACAATGGTAAGATTCCCCTTCTCCTGACTGTCAAAGGATACTGCCGCTCCATTTTGGTCCAGGATCTCGATCTCCGGCGTCTCTAAAAGTCCCTCCACGCGATAAGTGACAAAGGACGGTACGTCTACGTAAGCTGCCGCATAAGTAAATTCTTC
>ONSO01000082.1:0-15400 GCA_900320485.1 uncultured Lachnospiraceae bacterium
GAAAGGCCGACATAGCCGACGACGCGCACGACGGTACCCACGGCCGATTCCGGCCCTTCGATTGTCACGAGCGACGACGCCTGCGTGACCTTCGCAACCGTCGTGCCCGGCGCCGACGCGCCCGTCACGATGACCTCGGCGCGCATCTGCTTCTGGATGATCTTATCGAGGTCGAACGAAACGGTTTCCGGCGCGACCTCGACAAGCTCGAAACCCTGCGGCAGTGCCGTCTGGACTTTGCAGTCCTGCTTTCCGTCCTGGGCGCCGTCGAGGTCGACATAGGCACGGAAGTCGTCGGCCGTCGCCGTGACGAACAGCGAGCGCGGCCCGCGTACCTTGATCTTGACGCTGTCCTCGCTCTTCGTAATCTTGTACCCTTCCGGACTGTTCACGACGGCGAGCGGCACGTTGAAGCTGCCCTCGATGGCCGGGTTCTGATCGTTCATGACGACGACCCAGAGGATGACGGCGACGCAGAGCGCAAGGATTTTCGCGGGCAGGTTTCGCCGGAAGATGCTGTTGATGCGGTTGATCATTTCTTCTTCCTCTCTATTTTCTCCAAGTCCCCGTGACGTTGCCTTTTACGTTTTCCGTCACGCGATTGATAATGTATTTCGGCCTGCCCTTGACCTCCTCATAAACTCTGGCCACGTAATGACCAATGATCCCGAGGCTCAGCATGATAAAACCACCGATGATGAGGATCAAAAGGATCACCGTGGTAAAGCCTTCCACGGAATTCCCCGTCAGGTATTTCACCAGCGTCTGGACCCCCAGGATGATGCTGAAAATAATGGAGATCATCCCCATAAAGGTGACCAGCTGCAGGGGCAACGTACTAAAGGAGGTGGCGTTGGAAATGGCATATTTCATCAAGCTGAAGAAATTCCACTTACTTGTGCCAAACTGCCTCTCCCGCACCTCATATTCCACCGTCATGGTATCAAATCCCGCCCAGAACGTCAGCGCCCGGAAGAAGGTATTTCTCTCAGGCAGGGAAAGGAGTACGTCCACCACCTTACGGTCTAAAAGCTTAAAGTCTGAGGAGGAGCTCATGTCCATCTTGATCAGGCCACTCATGATCTTATAAAAAAGACCTGCGGAAAGCTTGTAAAAAAGGCCCTCCTTACCTCTGGAGGATTTCTTGCCCTCCACCACCTGGGCGCCGTTTTGCCACAGCTTCCACATCTGCGGGATCACCTCAGGCGGATGTTGCAGGTCACAGTCCATGACTACCACCGCATCTCCCCTGGTAAGTTCCAATCCCGCAAAGATCCCGGCTTCCTTTCCGAAATTCCGCGAAAATTCCGCTCCCCTGATCCTGCCCGGATCTGCCTCGGCAGCTTTCCTGATCTCCCGGAACGTCCCATCCTTGGATCCGTCGCTGATAAAGACCAGTTCAAACTCTATTTTCTCCCTGTCAAACAGCTCCGTCAGCGTCTTTACGGTATTGGCGATATTCAGCTCTTCATTATATGCGGGCAAAACCACCGATAAAAGTGCCATCTGCCGTCCTCCTTTAGTCTCGCCTTGCATTCTCGGTCTTCACGTAGAGAATGCCGTTTACCACCTTTGTGGAACCCGGGCCGGGGAAGCTATCCATCTCTTCATATTCCGGCGTGTAATAGATCTCCCCCATCCGGTCCACGTCCACAACGTTGAGGGTGGCCCCCAGATAATGCCTGATAAATGCCTGATAATTTTCTCCGGTGTAGAGCAGATAATCTCCTGAAAGGCCGATCATGTTTCCCGTCACCTTCCCGGTAACGTCCGTCACGGGATAGGAATCCTCCCCGACAACGCCTACCAGCGCCACGGGAATACCCTGATAATAGCCCTCCGTCTGCTCTATGCGGTCAAGAAGCCTTACGCAATACGCATAGGTCTTCTCATATTTCTTCTCCAGATTGGCGTACGCCACGTTGTCCGCCAGGCCGTAGCAAAAGATCATCACTGTCACGGCGCCTGCCAGGATCCAGGAAAAAACGGATCTTGCCGGTTCTCCCTTTGCCGCGTTTTCCCCGTACTTCTCACAAAAGGCCACCATCAGGATGGGGAAAAGTACCCACTGATACCTCATCAGCAGATGATAATTCAGCTCCGGCGAAACCAGGCGGATGCAGCTGGCACAGGGCGGAATGGCCACCGCCAGTAATAAAAGGATCCCGTAAAACCCGATCCGGGCAAACCACTTTTGCTCCGCTGCCCTGCGAAAGAGTACCCAGAGCGTTGCAAGTCCAAGGAGTATCATGGCCGCCAGGGAGAATACGTTTTGGAAAAACACGCCGCCCCCCAGGGTAAAGCCCACAAAATCAAAATAAATGGACTTTACCACGCTGACAAGACCTTCTTTTGCCATGCCGGCCTCGCCGATCCCCTGATAAGAGGCCAGCTCCTTTCCCTGGATCAAAAGCAGTACCCTCAGGATCACGTAATATGCCGCAAATCCAAGAATCCCCATGCCTACGTATTTCGCGATCTGCGCCGTCACGGCCTTGCGGTCCCTTTTCCACGCGCCGTCCGCAAACAATACTGCCGACTGATACAGGCAAAGCAAAATGGCAAAGGGCAGGTAAGCCTGATAGATTCCCATGCTAAAGGCCAGGCACAATGCCCCGATCCAAAAACCATTCTTTTTCTTCTTGGTCACAAGTACCGCAAGCACTGCAAGGAGCAGCGCCATCATATAGCCGTCCAGCGTAAAGACATAGGCAAAGGTGGAGGCAAGGGCCGGGAAGGAAACCAAAAGCCCTCCCACCGCCACTGCGGCGGTCTCACTTTTTATCTCCAAAAGCTCCGTAAGCGCCATGGCCGTAAGCCCCAGAAAGCACAGACCAAGGAGCCCTATGACCCAGGGCACCGTATAGTACGAGGAAAACCCGCAGGCCACCGTCAAAAACCAGCGTCCCGAGGTGATCATGTTCTGGTCAAAATACGTGCTGGCAAGACCGTCATGGTTCGGTATGTCGGAGAGCATGACGGGAAGATGGATCAAAAGACCTAAAAGCACCGTCCCGATAAACGCCGCCTTATGCCTTTTCTCCAGCCGACCATATAAGTTTTTCATACCCTGCCTAGCCGTCATCTCTGATGCTCCTCCAAGCGTGACGCGATCTTCTCCGCGATCCTCTCGATCCCCGCTTCATTTGGGTGTACGCCGTCCCGCGTATATTCCTTCCAATCCTCAAACGTTTCATGGGGATACAGGTCCCCGTAAAGGTCTATGACCTCCGCCCCATATTCCTCCCCGATCTTCTTTTCCAGTTCGACGTATTCCCTTAAGGTACCGCCGCCAAAATCAAGGCTTTCACAGCTCTCGCCCCGGTCCACGTACCAGGAATACGTAGGCGTTAAAAGCACGATCCGAAGCTCCGGCCACGTTTTACGGATCGCCCGGAGCACAGACCTGAGTGCCCCTCCAAAGGTATATTCGTCAAACGGATCCTCCGGGTTCTCCAGGGGGGTACCGTTTTGATAATCGTTCATGCCGTATCCCAAAAAGAGGATCTCCAGGCCCTCAAAGTCTATCTCCGTCAGTCCCTGCAAGACCTCGTCATAATACTCCGTGGCCGGGATTTCAACCTTAATCTGCTTTTGCACGCCAAAATCCCCACTGACCAGGGATTTCGAAAGGGAAGCCATGGAATAGGCATCCATCCTCTCATCCGGGAGGCGTTTTTCGTCTGCCCTGGCAAGGCTGGTACCGCCCAGGGCCCCGTTAAAGATTTCCTTCCCCAGCGCCGAAGACACCCTGTCAGAAACGCTGCCGCCGCCCCTGCTTTCCGCATAGACGCTGTCTCCAAGGACAAGTCCCTTGGGAAAACGCGCAGGCTCCCGGTGATAAAAACACCGGAAAGTGCCGAGAAAAAGGAGCACTGCCGCAAACGCCGCACACCAATATGGCCATTCTTTTCCCTTGCTTTTCAAAGCCATGCCGGTTCTCCCCACAAAACTATCTTTCCCGCTTTACCTGACCATTCTCCACGCGGTAGACCATGTCGCACTTCTCAATGGTCTGTAGCCTGTGGGCAATGATCAAAAGCGTTTTCTTTCCCTGGAAACGGTTGATGGATTCCATGATGGCCGCCTCCGTGTCATTGTCTACCGCGGAGGTTGCCTCATCCAGGATCAGAACCTCCGGATCATCATACAGCGCCCTGGCAATGCTGATGCGCTGCCGCTGACCGCCGGAAAGCCGGATGCCCCGCTCGCCGATGCTGGTCTCGAGCCCCTCGGGCAGACTTCTTACAAATTCATCCAGCTGCGCCTCCCTGAGCACCTCCCAGACCCGCTCCTCGCTGATCTGCTCCTCCGGAACGCCAAAGGCCACGTTCTTCCGGATGGTGTCATCCAGCATAAAGCTCATCTGAGGGATGTATCCCACGTTCTGGAGCCACCCCCTGTAATGATCCATGACGTTCACGCCGTCCGCCGTAACAGTGCCTCCCTTTAGATCCAGAAGACCCAGCATGATGTCCACCACGGTACTCTTTCCCGCGCCGGTGGTTCCAACGATGCCGACGGATTTTCCCACGGGCACGGTCAGGCTTGCATGGTCAAAGATCAGCTTTTCCGTCCCGGGATAAGCATACGTAACGTCCTTCAGTTCAATGACGTCCTTCACCGGAAGCTTGTCCACCTTCTTTTCAAAGTCGGTGAAATCCACCTTTTCTCCGCTGATCTCATCCTGAAGATTGTCGGCAACGCCCATAAAAAACGGTTCAAAATAAGCCATGGAATTGATCTGGTTATTGATGCGGTTCACGGCGGGAAGAAGCACAAACGCCGCTGCCGCCAGGGTACTTAAGGATTCCATCATGTTCTCCGTGGACGTCCCCGTAAGTACCTGCACGATCATGTAGATCATCATGGCGCCCACGCAGACCGTCTCCATCAAAAGCTTCGGAATATTGTTGTAGAGGCTGTATTTCTGTACCGCGTCCACGTATCCCTTGCCGCACTTTCGGTATTCCTCCACAAAGTAGCTCTCCTTGCCGGAAACCTTTACGTCCTTCATGCCCTGAACCGTCTGGGAGATCCACTTGAAAAGGCCGCTGTAATAATCCTGATTATCCTTGCCCGCCTTGTACATAATGGGCTTTAAGACCTTCTTGATGAGGATCATGAGGATCAGCATGACCACCGCCATGATCAGCGTCATGGTCCCGTTCTTCCAAAGGCAGTAGGTGATCACAAACAGGCTCATGATGCCGTCGGAGGTCAGCTGCAGCAGGCAAAGGATCAGGGCGTACATGTTGTTGACGTCCGAAGTAATGCTTCTTTGCACCACCGCCGTGTCGGCATTCAGGAAAAATTCGTAGTGCCGGCGCAGATAATTGCGCATCATCCTCTCAGAAGTACGGAACTGATTGGTATATACAAAGGCCAAGGTTGCCTTCTGCTGCAGGTACAAAAACACATTTTTCACAAGGAACGTAAGGGCCAGGCTCGCCATGACCGCCACGGAAAAGATCTTGAAATCCGGGCTCCCGGTCATGCGGTAGACGGCACCTGCCACGCGGCTCTTCTCCACGGCCTCAGGGTCGATAACGATGTTTACCACTTCCACCAAAAGGCCCACGCCCGCCGTCTGCAGAAACGCGCCGATCACCATCATCACTGCCAGCCAGCCCATGGTTGTTTTTTGTTTTTTATCCAGAAGTCGGTTTAACTTCCGCAGAATCACTTTCATAAACTGTTGCCTGCTTTCCGAATAATAAAAAACTACATATTTTTCTCTGAGTATGATAAAATGTATTTTAGTAACGACCGCGCAAAGGAGAACTTATGAAAAAGCATTCCATTCCCAAAGGCCTTGTGATCGCGTTTTTGGCATTATCCTGCATTGTTTGCATCATCATCGCGATTCTCTCCTTCTCAAAAAGAGAAAAAATCTGCCAAAGGCTCAGAACCTCAAACTATAATTGCGTCTTTTTGTCCATGTTTCCCATAGATACTTTTCAGGAAGAAGACTTTTCCTACTTCCGTGCCGAGGACGTCCTAAAGCTTACGGAGGTCATTTCCAATTATCAGACGCTGAAAAGCTTCGTAAAGGCCGTGAGCTCATCCGGCAATGAAGTGGGCACCATCTATCTGGGCGTGGATCCCCTAAAGGTATCCGCGCAGCAGGTTTTAGAGCTGCAAGCCAGCCTTCCCGGAACGTCCTTCGAGGTGATCCCGACGTACCGCCGTCTTTCCCAGTGGTTATCCGACAAACGCGCCGATGCGCACTTTCAGGCCTATCGCGATTTTGTCGAGGCCCTTCAGGAAAAGGAAAACGTCCGCGTCTATTCCTTTTTTTCTCAGGAATGGCTGATCGCCGACGACGCCAACTATCTCTCCGGCTTACTTCTGAATGAGTCCGTGGCCGAACGGATCTATATTTATTCCGACGCCCTTCACAACTGTAACTTTAATCGCGAAAATACGCCGACCATCTTTTATGAATTTGAGCAGTTACTTCAGGGTGCCCGGGAGCACGGTTATTCGTTTCCCGACCTCTCCGATTGGGACATAGTCTTTTTTGGGGACAGCGTCATGGGAAACTACGTCGGACATGATTCCATTCCCGGGCTGATCCGGGATCTGTGCAATGCCAGGACCTACAACTGCGGATGGAATGGTGCCACCGCCAGCGGAGCCGAAGTATCCGGCGGCATAAACGTCCTAAACTGCTACCTTTCCGGAGATCTGACGAGCCTTCCCACGGACTCCAGAACCTACCTTGGCCTCAGGGAAAGGCTGGAAGCGGAAAAGCAACCTTCCGGCCGTAAGCAGCTCTTCGTAATTCATTACGGTCTCAACGATTACTTTCAGGGAAAGCCCATTGACAATGCCGCGGATCCCTACGACGCGGAAACATACTGTGGCGCGATCCGTTCCATGATCGAAACCCTAAAGAAGCAGCGCCCCGAGGCCCGGATCCTGCTGATCGCCCCCAATGCGGTCACCTGCTTTGACGCCGGCTCCCGGATTCTGGGAGAAAACGGCGCTCCGCTGGCCGCTTACGTAGATGCCCTGCTTCAGGTCGCAGATGCATATCATCTTGCCATTCAGAACGATTACCGCGACGTTCTTCCGCCTGAAAATGCCGAGCGTTTTTTGGACGGTGAAGTTCATCCAAACGAATATGGCCGTTACAAGATTGCCAAAGCCCTGGCGGAACTGATCACGGTTCAGTTTCCGTAGTCCCCGGCTCCCCGGCATTGATCCGCTCGCGGATCACGTACTGAGGCGAATTGTTCAGGCTGATGTATACTCTTCCGACGTATTCGCCGATCATGCCCAGCATTAACATGATCATGCCGCCAAAGAACACAATGGCTGCCATCATGGAACTAAATCCCATGGGCACGTCGGGGTTGACAAATTTCTTGATAATGGTATAGATCCCGTAAAGGAATCCGGCCATGGCACAAAAGCTTCCCAGCGCCGTGGCGATCCTAAGGGGCTTCACGGAAAAGGCCGTAAAGCCGTTAAACCAGAGCCCCAGCAGCTTTTTCATGGTATAGCCGGAATTTCCCTGCTCCCTGTCCCTGTGATCTACGACTACGTTGACCACGTTTCGCGTTGATCGAAGCACCAGCCCAATAACGTAAGGGTAGGAATTCTCATACCTGATCATGTCGTCCACAACAAATCTTCGAACTGCAAAATAGCTGGAAACAAAGAGATCCTTTGGCTTTTCCAGCATAACTCTCGTCATCAGGTCATTCACCCTGCTCCCCAGATTCCGGAACGCCGAATGATGCTTATGCTCGTATTTCGCATAGACCGCATCCGCCCCTTCCTCCAGCTTTGCGATCAGCCTGTCCACTTCATTTGCGGGCGTCTGACCGTCATCATCCAGGCAGACCACGTAATCTCCCTCGGAATGCCGAAGCCCCGCCATCAGGGCCGCATGCTGGCCAAAGTTCCGGGCAAAGCTGATCCCCTTGCGCATGCCGTTGCCGGAAGGTCTCTCGCCGCAGAGCTTTCTCAAGGCACCCAGCGTATTGTCCGGCGAACAGTCATTCACCAGAATGACCTCATATTCATATCCGCTCATCTCCCGCATCTTGTCATCGATCTCCGCCACCACGTGGCCGATGGTCTCCTCCGAGCGATAACACGGGATGACAAAACTAATCTTTTTCATGCTATCCAACCCTTTTATCCTAGTTTTTCCATTCCCGGTCCAGGATTCCCATCAGGATCACGTCCCGGTAGGCTCCGTCCAGAAATACGTCCTCCCGAAGAAGGGCTTCCCTCTGAAATCCCGCATTCTCATAGCTTTTAATGGCAGGCTGGTTGTCAGACAGAACGCGGAGAAAAACTCTGTGAAGCTTTTCCTCCTCAAAGGCATACCTAAGGGCCAGCTTAGCCACGGCGCTGCCTACGCCCCTGCCCCTGGCACTCTCCTCGCCAATAAAGATCCCATACTCCGCCTTGGAATGGTTCCTGTCCACGTCCCGGAAGTACACGCTCCCAAGCGGCTCATCCGTCTTCAGGTCGCAGATGATCATCTGGATCACCTTCCCGGTCTCAACCATGTTTTTGATCCAGGAAAGATGTCCCTCCCTGGTAAAGGCCTCCCGGTATATGAACCGTTTCCTCACCGCCTCTGAATTTCTCCAGGCGACGATCCGGTCCGTATCTTCCGGGGTCATCATTCTCAGGTAAATCCCCGTCTTTTCATCCTTTAACTGCTTCACCGTATTCGCACCTTTCGCGTTCCCTGCTATTTCCGGTAATATGCCACGATCTTCTTTACGGCGCGGATCACGTCATTTACGTCCTCGTCCGTCAGGGAATAGTAAATGGGAATGCTCATGGAAGACTCATAATAGGCCTCCGCATTAGGGCAAAGCCCCTTGGGATATCCCAGCTTTTCATAGTAGGAATGCCAATAAACCGGAAGATAATGCACCTGAGGGCAGGTGTTCTCCGCATACAGTGCGTCAAAGAACTGCCTTCTCGTACAGCTAAGCTTCTCCAGGTGCAGGCGCAATACGTACAGATGCCTTGTGGTGTCGCTCTCCGGGATTTCCTTCTGTACCTGGATCTCAGGCATGTCGGCAAAGGCCTCGTCATAGAGCTTTACGATCTCCTTGCGGCGCTTTGTATATTTGGGCAGCTTTTTCAACTGGCTGCAAAGCAGGGCTGCCTGGAAGTCCGTCAGCCTGTAATTGAAGCCCAGCTCCACCTGCTCATTGTACCAAAGGGCATCCGTGGGATGCGCCATCTCGGAAGGATCTCTGGTGATGCCGTGGGTGCGGAGCCGCATCAGATGACGGTAAAGCTCTTCGTCATTGGTGGTAATGGCACCGCCCTCCCCGCAGGTCACGGTCTTCACGGGATGGAAGCTGAAGCAGGTCATGTCGGCAATGGAGCCAACGGGCTGACCCTTGTATTTTGTTCCCATGGCATGTGCCGCATCCTCAATGAGGATCAGGCCATGCTCCTTACAGATTTGGCGGATCTCATCAAGCTTTACGGCCTGGCCGGTAAAATCCACCGCCACAATTCCCTTGGTCTTTGGCGTGATGAGCTTACGGATGCACTCCGGATCTATGTTGTAGGTTTCATTGTCTATGTCCGCAAATACCGGCGTCGCGCCGCAGTATCTTACGCAGTTTGCCGAAGCCGCAAAGGTGATGGGACTGACAATCACCTCGTCTCCCGGGCCAAAGCCTGCTGCCATTGCGGAGAGATGAAGGGCCGCCGTGCCATTGCAGACAGCGACGGCGTACTTTGCGCCCGTGACCTCACAGAGCTGCTTTTCCATGTCCTTTACCCTTGGGCCACAGGTAATAAAATCGCTGGTAAGGGTACTTACCACTGCATCCACGTCATCCTGTTCAATGCACTGTCTGCCGTAATAGATTGCTTTTTCCCTGACGGGCTTACCGCCAAAAATCGCCAATTCTTCCATTCCCTTAATGCCTTTCCGTTTAATGTCTTTCTTTTTAATGCCTTTCTTTTCAGGCTTCCGTTGCCAACCCCTATTTCTCAAGATCCAAAGTCTTAAGTCTTTCCCGGATCTCAGGGATGCCAAGCCACTCCTTATTGTTTCCAGAGCTGTAGGAGAAGCCTTCCTCCACCTTCTTTCCCCCGGGAATGATCTGCTGTCTGTCATTCCATCTTACCTGAGGGTATACGATAAAATGTTTGTCATATTCATAGGTCGTCAGGGAGTCCTCCGTGGTAACCATGATCTCATGAAGCTTCTCGCCGGGATAAATGCCGATCTCCGGCATCTTGCAGCCCGGCAGCATGGCTTGGGCAAGATCCGTGATCTTGAAGGAAGGGATCTTAGAGATAAAGGTCTCTCCTCCGGTGGATTCCTTCAGCGCCTTGATCACCAGCTTTACGCCCTCCTCAAGGCTGATCCAGAAACGCGTCATGCGGTAATCCGTCACCGTAAGCTCCGTGGCGCCGGCCTTGATCATCTCGTGGAACTTCGGGATCACGGAACCGCGGCTTCCCGCCACGTTGCCGTAACGCACGATGGAGAAGCAAATGTCCTTTGTCCCTGCATATGCATTGGCGGCAATGAAGAGCTTATCGCTCACCAGCTTGGTTCCCCCGTAGAGATTCACGGGGTTTACGGCCTTATCCGTGGAGAGGGCTACCACCTTCTTTACGTTGGTGTCCAGCGCCGCGTCGATCACGTTTTGGGCGCCGTGTATGTTCGTCTTAATGGCCTCCGCGGGATTATACTCGCAGGCAGGCACCTGCTTGAGGGCCGCGGCATGTACCACGTAGTCCACGCCCTCAAAAGCCCGGCGAAGCCTCTCCTTGTCTCTTACGTCCCCAATGAAAAAGCGCAGCTTGGGGAGATACTCCTTAAACTCATTCTGCATCATGAACTGCTTAAACTCATCCCTGGAATAAATGATGATCTTCTTAGGCTCATAATGCGTCAGCACGTATTTTGTAAATGCCTTTCCAAAACTACCGGTTCCTCCGGTGATCAGTATCGTTTTATTGTTCAGCATTGTCTTTCCTCTCTCCGGTTCTTAAAAATTGTGTTCGCATTGCGATTTCCGCCTGCATGCCCTTCGGCACGTCGACTATTATATCATTCTTTTCCGTATTTGGCAAATTGTCCTTGCGCCGGGGCGTTACATAATGTCCGGGCTCCAACCCGTGTCCGTGTCTCCACCCGTGGAAGGCGTGGGCGTGGGCGCCGGCGTAGGATCCGGCGTAGGTACCGGCGTGGGCACCGGCGTGGGTACCGGCGTGGGTGCAGACGTGGGTACCGGCGTGGGTACCGGCGTGGGTACCGGCGTGGGCACCGGCGTGGGTTTGCCGTGGGCTTGGGCGTTGCCGTGGGCTTGGGTGTTGCCGTGGGTTTGGGCGTTGCCGTGGGCTTGGGTGTTGCCGTGGGCTCCGGGCTTTCCGTGGGCTCCGGGCTTTCCGTGGGCTCCGGGCTTTCCGTGGGCTCCGGACTTATCGCGGGTTCCAAAATTTCCGCTCCGTCATCCTCCGCCACGTAAAGACCTTCCTCACCATCCAGTTCAAGGGTCAGGCCGGAAATGGTCCCCACGGCCCTTGCCTCTAAATGGTTCTTTTCCTCCGTCCGGTAGCCTGCCATGGGATCCTGCGCCTCATAGGCGGCAACTTCTCCCAGGTCATGCCACTTTCCTCCCGCATAAACCTGCAGCCTGCCATCTACGATCCTGGCATCAACCTCATCCGTCTTTGTTTCCTCTTCCTTTTTCAGGAAATCCGGCGTATCCCCGGGTTGATACGTTTGCACCGCGGGAATGCTCGTTAATCCAAATGCACGTACCGTAAACCGGTGGTCCGCATCATCTCCCCTTTCCAGCTTCCATCCGAGGGTCTTTCCTGACTCACTTACGGCATAAATCAGGAATTCTCCATAGCCTTCCTCACTTCGCACGGGAGCATGTTCCTGCGCCGTTTCATCCCTTAAAAGACTACGCCCGGCTTTGTCAAAATATCCCTTATACTCCGCATAAGAAACGTTTTCCCTCTCACGCCATAAAACGGTTACGTCAAGGCCGCTTTGAACCTCCGCCTGACGTATGAGGCACTCTCCAAAGTAAGCACCGTCCCTGAGGGTTCCCTGCTCTTTGGTAAGAAGCCCCTTTGCCCCGTCTAAGGTCCAGGCTTCAAAGGCTCCCTCAAAGCTTTCTCCCTTGCCTTCGGCGCTAAGGACCGTCATCTTGTTCCCGTTACCGGTCAGTACCGTGACTTTCCCACCCTTTTCCGGCTTCCAGACCGTGATCATCAGCTTCCCGTCTTCACCATACTGCACGGAAAACAAGAGGACTGCCTGCTCTCCCTTTTGGAGGAAATAATTTCTTCCCGCCTGATAGGTACCCGGCTGAAACTGCTCCAGCCAGCCCTCCTGCGTTATCTGCTGCAAGGCTTCCTCCGTCTTTTGGGAGTCTGACAGGGCAAGATTAAGTTTCTCCGCCTCTTTTTCCAGCTCCGGTTCCTCTCCAAGGTTCACCCAGAGGTTCTCAAGTTCCTTTTGAGCCTCCTGCGATCCCGTAAGCTGAACGCATTCCTCCAAAACCTTCCGCTGATCCCGCAGAAGTTTGCGGTTCTTATAGAGCTTTGCCAGATAAAAATATTCCTCCTCCGACAGCTTTCCAAAGGATTTTCCTTCCACGTAGTCCAAAATGGCCTGCTCCTCATGAGTTAAAAGTACCACCGGACTGGCGTCTGCCACTTTTCCCTTTGTCTCCCCCTGCCAGCTGCAGCCTGCAAGGCCAAGACTTAAAAGGAATGCCGTCGCAAAAATTTCCCTTCGCCGCCATAAATTCTTCTTTTGTGACGTGAAATCTTTCAGCTTCATTCACGCATCTCCTTATATTACGAATTAGGCTTCCCCGTTTCCTGTTCAGATCCTTTTCCCGTTCCATTCCCGCTTTCCGGGCGCTCCCCTTGGCCGGATCCTTCACCCTCGCCGGGCTTTTCTCCTTCGCCGGGTTCTTCGCCCTCGCCGGGCTTTTCTCCCTCGCCGGGCTTTTCTCCCTCGCCGGGCTTTTCTCCCTCGCCGGGCTTTTCTCCTTCGCCGGGTTCTTCTCCCTCGCCGGGTTCTTCCTGCTTTTCCAGGGCATCCGCCTCGTCTATGAGATTTTGAAGGAAGCTTGCTTCGTCGGATCCTTCCGCGTACGTATTTGCTCCAAGGATCTGTCCGGCCAGGATATAAATGCTCCTTGACACAATGGGACCGTACAGGATCACTTCCCGACCGTCCTTTTCCAAAACCGCATAGCTCCGGAAGGCAAAATCATTTTTATAATAAGCGGCAGGCACGCCAACCAAGACGTTGGTGAACCGGATCCTTCCGTCCACGATCTCAAAGACGGTATCCTTTAACGTGCCATCCTCCTGCATGCCATAGGACATGCCGTCCGCCATCTTTTCCCCGCCTAAGATCATGGGGAACGAAGCCACGTTGGCAGCGCTGGTAAGGAGCGTTCCGTAACGCTTTAGGTGATAGCCGTTTATGCCATCGCCCAAAAGCTTTCCCCTGGCCTGCTCGCCGATGCCGGATTTCACCCGGATGCCGGATTTTCCGGTGATGCGGATGGAGAAGCCGTGGTAGCTCAAAAGTCCCTGAAGCTCCGGTTCCAAAACAGCCTCATATCCCTTCTCCCCGTAGGTCAGCGTCCACGCGTAGGAATCCGTGGGCACGCCCCGCTCGTTATAAACGTAGATCTGTGCGCTTCTTGCATTTTCATCCTTTGCCGTCACGGTGATCTTGCCATCCGCCGCCGAGCCGTCAAAGGCAACGCCGTCCAACCAGACCTGAGTAGCCATAACGCCCTCCGGAAGCTCCAGAGTCACGTCATTTGTCAGTACAATGGGATCCGGATCCGGCACGGGCGCCGTTCCCGTCACCGCCTCATAATACGTTGCGCGATACGTCAGATCCCAGTAAAAGCTCCGGGTCACCGCTCCCGCGGGATTCCTGATCTCCAGCGCCGCCTTCTTCCCATTTCCGTCCGGCAGCGTCACCACAAGTCTGCGCCTTCTGTTGGCATAATCATAATAGCTGACGCCCTCATATTCCGTCCCGTCTACCATAACCTTTGTCGCCGTTACGTCACCGGGCACCTCAAGCACAACGTTTGTTGAGCTTACAGGCATGGGACAGGGGCTCTCCGGCATGTTCTCAAACACGGGGATCCGGAAGACAAAGGGACTCTCCAGCGCATTTGCGGAAGCATAGAGATTCCGGATGGTCTTTGCCTCCGTAGTGGGTGCGGAAACGTTTTGCATGTACTGATGCGTATAGAGTGCACTGGCAGCCTTGGGATTTACGTTATACTTTTGCAGGTAAAGGGTATCCTGACCCTTTTTTACGTAAAGGTTCGCGATATATTTTGCCCCTTCAAAGATGGCATTATACGCTCCCTGATCCTCACTATCCCCCAGTTTTTTGCCCCAATGGTCTTTGGCATATTTCAGCCCGTTTTCAATGACCTGCTGGTTTGTGGTGCCCGTGGCACCTATGTTGAAATAGTTATAATAGCCTTCATAGCCCGGATAGTTACCGGAGATCATGGCCGACTTTCCCTGGCCCTGCTCCTGCAGGATCCTGGACGCAAGATGAAAGGGACTCACCAGTACGTCCGGATGTTTTCCCGTGGCATGGATCAAAAAGGAATATTTCAGGATCGTGTTGGGAACGGTCACGGAGGAATTCATGAAGGTCCCCTCCAGGATCTTCTCAAGGGCTTCCAGCGTATGGTGTGACTCGTTATACAAAAGGTGCTCAAACTGAAAGACTGCATCCTCCGTCAGTCCGTTTCTGGGATCCACGTAACGTTCCAGCACCGCCCGCGACGCATAGAACCAGTTTCCCTGGTCGTAGGCCCCTTCCTTGGTACAATTGGGGAAGGATTTTGAGACAAGGCTCTTGCCATCCTGCATTTCCCTGCTGATCACCGTATTCCAGTCAAGCCCCGTGTTCATTGGCTCAAAGGTCCAGTTCGGATGTTGTGCCTTTAGCAAAAGCAGGGCAGGCTGATAGCTCGCCGGAAACAGGGCCACGTCCTCCGGCAGGGTCTCCTGCGTTTGTGACGGCTCGTCCCCGGGCTGGGCATAAGAAGTCCCAAGGCCATCGCCCAGCGCAAGCAAAATCGCCAAGGCGCCGGCCGCCAGCCGAAGGCCAAATCCCCTCTTCAGTTGTCTTCGCAGACCTCTTGCCATGCCAACCCTTTCCTCTTTTGTTTCAAGGCGATCCTAAATACGTTGGATCCTTTGCTTTGATCCCATCCTAAATGCGTTTGATCTTTTGGTGCAATACCCGTATGCCCTTAGGCATCACGGAAAACAGCGTGTGATAAATCTTGTTTTTCGGAGTCAGGATACGGTTTCCCATGGCCTTTCCCCAATTTTTCCGCAGGTACCTCACCACGCTTTGGTAAAACTC
>ONSO01000082.1:15437-24415 GCA_900320485.1 uncultured Lachnospiraceae bacterium
CGTGAAGCATGTAATCCAATCTCAGAAAAATGCCAAACCGGAAGGCCGTCTCCTCCAGCTTTGGATAACGCTTCTTCACGATTTCAAGCACCAGGTCCGCATTCTCCACGTTATCCCGGTACACTCTGGAAAAATCATCCTTATTCTCCCGCCTGGAATTGCTTCCCATGCGGTAAAACACGTGGTAACATACGTCCGGCAGGGAAAGTACTCCCTCCGTCTCCTGAAGCAAATGGATCATCAGGTAAAAATCCTCATTCAGCTTCCCCTCGGGAAAGCGCCTGTTTTCCATGACGTCCCTGCGCAGCAGCTTTGTACAGAAGGAACAGTCCCCCCTGTGCATTAAAAGCTCCCTAAGGAAATCCTCGCTTTGGAAATAAATGCGCTCCGCCGGTGGGATGCATATGTCAGGCAATCTCTCCCCCGCCTCGCTGATCTCGTCCCGGCCCATCTGCGCCACGGCCGCACCCGTATCAAGGATCCCGCTCATCAGCTTTTCATACGCGTCAGGCTCCAGGTAATCATCGCTGTCCACAAACCCCACGTACTCTCCCCGCATGCGGTCAAGCCCGTAATTTCTTGCGGAGGAGGAGCCGCCGTTTTCCTTGTGAAACACCCGGATCCTTTCATCCTCCGCCGCAAGACTGTCGCAGAGCGCCCCCGTGCCATCCGTGGATCCGTCATCCACAAGGAGGATCTCAAGGTTTTTATAAGTCTGCCCGGTCACGGAGTGCACGCACCGCGGCAGGTATTCCATAATATTATAAATTGGGATGACCACCGTGATCAGTGGTAAATTCTTCAAATCTCCCATGCTTCCCTCTTCACTTCCCTTAGGATCCGTTTCTTTTTCCCGTAAGGACCCCGTAGCTTCCAAACTCCCGAAGAAGCGGCGCCGGATCACATGGTGCCAGATTCCACGGGCCTGCCTTCGCATCCTTTCCGGCCCTTTCTGCCGCCATCCTCTGATCCCTTTTCTCTCCCTCGTCCACCGCGATCCCCGTCAGCTCTTCCACCAGACCACAGAGCCTTGCCGCGGCATTCTCCGCATTCCAGGTTTTCCAAATGGTCTCAAAAGCCTTTCTCCCCAAGGCTTCCCGGCGCTTTGGATCCTCCAGGAGCGCATCCACCGCCGTAAAGAGCATGGCCGCATCTCCGTCCCTGAAGAGCATCCCGTTTTCACCATGTCTGATCAGATACGGCGCCGCGCCGATCATATGATCCGCCACCACGACGCAGCCGCTGTTCATGGCTTCGTTTGCCACGGCGCCCCAGCCCTCCTGGCGGTCGCTGGTGATCAGATACACGTCCGCCCGCTCCATGCGGTCCCGGACCTCTTCCGGCTTTAAGAATCCCGGAAGGGAAACGTATTTCTCCAGCTGCCGCGTCCGGATCATTTCACGGATCTGCTCCTCCATGGCACCGCCGCCGATCATTTCCAGGTAAAATTCCCTTCCACGGTCCCGTAAGTACTGCGCCGTCTCCACCACCAATTCCGGGTGCTTCCAGTCGATCATCCTCCCGGACCACAAAAGATAAGGCACCTTCTTCCCCTCCGGAGTCACGTACCCCTTCTCCTGCAGCAGCTTGTCCACGTCCTCCTCCCGGGTCTCGGGGAAATATCCCCAGCAATACTTCTTCCCGGGGTAGGCTCCGATCAGATGAAAGTCGCTGGCCACGTAGGCTCCGGAGCACAAAAGATACACGGGGGCTTTTTTCCATTTTCCGTGATCCTCGTATTTTTTCCGAAGTCCCCGGGGACTCACGGCCTTCCACTGTCCCGTTTTATAGATCCTCTCCGAATAGCGAAACAGCGGCTTACCGGTACTTAGCCTCTCCTTCGCATAGCTCTCATCATCCGTCCCGCCAAAAAGGACCACGTCCGCCTCACGTATGAGCTTAAGGCTTTCCTGCGGTGCCTCATAGCTCAGCCGCAGATAGGGTTCCTCCACCCGGCTGTTCCAGCCCATGCGCACCCGTTCCTCCTCCATGGGCTCCGTCTGCAAAAATACAAAGCTTCCCCCGGTCCGCTCATACATGGCCCTGCAAAAAGGGATCTGATGATGATTTAAGTAATTTGACACAAATACAAATTTCAACTTATTCCCCCGCTCCGTTTTCCATAAGGCTCCCACGGGCGATCTGCCCGTAAACCCGGATGGTATTGCGATAATTCTCCTCACGGTCATGATTTCTCAGGGCATGCTCCCTGGCATTTTCGCGGCATGCCGCCTCCCTGGCCGGATCGCTCCAAAGCGTTATCACGGCCTGCGCCAGGTTCCCGGCGATCTCTCCGGCATCTCTTCCGCCGCCAAAGCCCTGATATAAAATACCGTCCCTTTCACCGTCAAATATGCCTTCCACGCCGCCCACGTCGGCAGATACGCAGGGCATGCCGAGGATCATGGCCTCTCCCAGGGAATTGGGAGAATTTTCGATGGAGGAAGGGCACAAAAACAGGCTGCTCCTTAAGTACTGCTCCTTCATCTGCGCCGCGTCAAGCCTGCCCAAAAAGATCACCTTGTCCGTAAGCTCATGCTCCTTTATAAGACTCCTTAAATACTTCCCGTAGGAGGAGATCTTCAGCTTCTCCTTCAGGGTATCATAAGCCGTGATCACGTTGCCCGCGACGTAAACGCGTGCATCCGGGAACCGCTTCAGGATCTCCGGCATTGCCTGCAATACATAGTGCAGGCCTTTAATGGGATAATCCCCCTGACTTAAAAAAATGGAGTGGGGAATGCACTGCCCGGGATCCCATCTTCCCTCGTAAAATACGCCCCTCAGCGTCTCATTCATCAGGAAATACCTTGCATCCCCGTTCCAAAGTCCGGCATACTTGCGGTCCCAGGGGGTCCTTCCTCCCACGTTTCCCGCAAGAGCCACGGCTTCCTTTTCCATTTCACCCCTTCGCACAAACTTCTCCCGCTGCGCAGGGATACTGTCCTTTTTCAGGAAATCCCGGAAAGTCACCCTTCGGATCACGTTTTCCGGAAGGTTTGCATAATAGGCATCCGCGTAAACGGAGCAAAGCCCCTGTATGGTGATAAGAAGCCTTTTCTTATCGGGAAAGGTTCTGCAGACCGCAAGGGTATGGGGATATTCCGTTCCAAAGCAGTGGATCACGTCGGGCGCATAATCCTCCCAGATCCGCCTCACGGTATCCTCCAGCCCTTCATCATACAGATCCGGTCGCACCGTGTCCTCCCTAAATCCATAGCCGGTGACCTTTGCTCCCGCCAGGGTCATCTCCCGCTTTGTCAGGTTTTCTCCCGGCGAGAGGATCTTCTCCGGCGCCGGAAACGCCACTGCCAAAGTGATCCCGTTTTCTTTCTGTTTTTCCAAAATCACGTCCAAAAGCCCCGACAGCCAGCCCTCCTTGTTGGAGGCCTCCAGGCCATATTCCCGCGCCATGGCGGGCAGCAGGACGTTGCACACCCAAAGAATTTTCATTCCTACGTTCCTCGTCAATCAAAGATCCAGTTCAGGTAGGGCAGGATCCTTACGTCCGCCTCATACATTTTCCGCAAGATCAGGAAAAAATACCCGGCAAAGGCAAGAATGGTTCCCCATTTGCAAATCTCCCTGACAAGCCCCTGCTTTATCTTGAAGATCAGCTCCGGGATCAGAAAGATCTGCGGAATGATCAGATAATAACCTATGCGCGTTACCTCTGGCACAAAGCCGCCGCAGCAAAAGGCCACCAGCCCAAAGGCCGTAAGGATGAGGTAAAAACGCATGCAGATCTCCTCTTCCCGCCGCGCCTCCTCGCAAGGCCCCCGGTCCTTAGGTTTCTCCCCCTTATCCTTCCGGACAAAGAACCAGGCAAGGCCCGCCAGGGCAAAGGTCCCAAGGCATTTCGCCAGATTCGCATATGAAAGACGCCCCACGTCAAAATGAGAATTTTCATAATAGGGGTAGATCTTAAAGATGATAAAGCGGTAAAACCTTTGCCCAAAGACAAGGCTGATCAAAAACAGTGCCATGACAACGCAGTGCCATTTTTTTATTCCGCCCCTGGCAAGATACTCTGCCAAAAGATAAGCCGGGATCACCAGAAGCACCGTTTTGTGAAAGAATGCCGCCAGCAAAATGACCAGAATAAATTTACCATATTCCCTTCTAAGCACGTACTTCATGGAAAACAGGGCCGCCGCCAGCGCAAGGTAATAACGCACGGAATTCATGCTGTAAAAATAATACCCGCAGGCCATGAAAAGAAATACGGAAAAGGCGTAATGCCTGCCCTGATCATGCAGGGCCTTCACAAACAGAAAAACCGTAATGACGGAGAAAAAGCCAAAGATGGGGAGATAATTGTCATAGCCAAACAGGGCAATGAGCGCCTTCACCGTCAGGTTAAAGCCAATCTCCGAAGACACGTGGCGGTCCTGGGCGATGATTTTGAAATTCTCCCGATACACCCAGTAATCATGTCCCGTGGCGATCCTGCAGGCAGACACTCCCGCCAGCAGGCAGTAGATGGCAAACTCTGCCACCAGGTTCCTCGCCTGCTCCCGGTTGACGGGCGCATATTCCCCGTAGGCACGGCCGCCCCTGTGTCCCGCCCTCGCGTAAGCCTCATTTCGGACCAATAGCCCGAGGACGGCGCAGCCAAAGGTCAGAAAAACATATATCAGCGCACTTTTTTCCATGCTCATCTTCCTTCCCGAATGCCATCCCTCATGAGGCGAAACGCCCGGCTCAGCGGAATCTCCCCACAGACCTTTTTCTTCTTTGTCAGGAGATACCGAAGGGCCATGACGTGAGCCATGGGACCATAGAGGTACGCATAAAGCACGCCCCTGTCAAAGAAATACTTCTCCGTATATCCCCGGAACCAGGTGGACTCCCGAAGGATCTCCCTTCCAATCCCCGCGTCGTCCGCGTAAAGATGCAATCCCCGCTTCAGGCAATCATGCAAAAACAGATTGTCCTCCCCGGAGGAATACTTGGCGCCGCCGCCAAAGAGCAGGGAAAAGCTTACGTTCTTGCGGATCAGTACTTCCCTGCGGGCTGCCGCCGCCACAATGCCGTACCTGCCGTAATTGTACCAGCGGACTCTGTGCTTATCCGAATTGTGGTACGTGGCCCTGGAGGGATCCACCTCCACGTTAAACAGGATCACGTCCGCATCCTTATTTTCCTCAAAAGCCCGGAGAATGGTCTCTTCGTAGCCATCCTCCAGGCAGATGTCCTCATCGCTAAAAAGGCATATTTCACCCTCACAGCGCATCAGCGCCGTATTCCTGCTAAGGCCGACGCCCCTCTCCGCCATGGAAAAGCAGCGGATCTGACGACCCTTATGCAAAAATTCCTCGTAGGCATAACGGTCGCACTGATTGACGATCAGTGCCTCCGTCTGAAGATTCATTTTTTCCGCCAAATCCCGCGGATCCACGTTCATGGCCGCGACCAGCACCTGCAGTTTCATTCTCCGGATCCTTTCTTACGAAAAGCGATAATACGCGCGGACCAGCCAGGCGTCCGCCTTCCAAAGGGTGGCTGCCGTGACGGGGCAGTCCTGCTGGGAGAGGAAATCCAATAAAAGTCCCAGATTCTGGGCACTGACGCCTCCCGCCTTTACCACAAGTAAAATGCCATCTGCCTCCCGAAGCTTTTCTGCGCCCTTTGGGTCCGTCAGGGGGCAGGCCACGGGAAGAAACTCCCACGCATTCATTTCATAAGTCTCTCTCAAGGTCTTGATCACCGTCTCCGCATCCAATCCGTCCCCGGCCATGCAAACGGCCACCTTTTTCTTATCCCGGAAGGCATACCTGAAATTCTCCGCGTACGCCTTCTCCCCGGGAATGCCAAGGCTCTTAAGCCCAAAGCGGTCCGTCAGGGAGGTGGGAAGCCAGAACACGTCCCGCATCACCTCCCGGATCAAAAATCCGCAGAACGCCGCAAGGAAGCTCACCACAAAAGCCAGGACAAATGCCCTGCCAAGCCTTAGATCTAAAAGGTCCAGGGCAGCGTCCCTGGAATCGATCATCCTGATTTCCCGGATCTCTTCCACAAATTCCGTAAAGTCCTTCGCAAGCACGTCCTTCAGCGCCCCGATCCTGGCCGCGGCCGTCTCCGGATCCTTTGTCACGGAACGGATCACCACGACCCTAAGGTCAGCCGGAACGTCAGCCACAAACAGATCCTCCCCGTCAGCCTTGCCTGCGGCGCTCTCCGGAAGATATTTCTTCAGTGCCTGGGCAAACTGGTCGGAACGAAGCCATACGTTCCAGGTATAATCGTTAAAATATCTGGCATTCACGTACCAGTTTTCATCCGCGTAATCCACAAAGAACGTGGCCTCGGCGGAATAGGTTCTGTCCTTGTTGAAGGTCACGTTTTTCAGGTAATAGCCGCCCCAGAGAAGTAGCACCCCAAGGGCCGTCGCCCCCAGGATGGCAGGGAGGCACCGGATCATGCGCAATATGGTAAACTTTAAGTCAAAGGGTTCCTTCCCCCAGGTCTTTTCTCTCATTCCTGCCCATCCCCTTCGCCGGACTCATCCGGCTTCTGAACTTCCCTGCCTTCCGGTTCTTGCACTGCTTCGCCTTCCGCCGGCTCCCCGTTTTCCGCTTCTTGCGCTGCTTCGCCTTCCGCCGGCTCCCCGTTTTCCGGCGCCTGCATATTCTCGCCTTCCGCCGCCTCTTCATCTTCCGGCATCCGCTCGTTTTCCCGCGCCTGCTTTCCGAATTTCTCCTCCCGCAGAGCCGTGATCTGCTCCGCATCCACGCCCTCCGTGCTGTCCGGCAGGAACAATACCTTCAGCGTCAGCATCATCAGCTTCACGTCCAGCCATACGGAGTAATTCTCAATGTACGTAAGATCCAGCTTTAACTTGTCGTAGGGCGTCGTGTTATATTTTCCGTAAACCTGGGCAAAGCCCGCAAGGCCCGCCTTCACCTTCATCCGGTAGACGAATTCCGGCATTACCTCCAGGTACTGTGCAATGATGTCCGGCCGCTCCGGTCTCGGTCCGATGAAGGACATGTCACCCTTCAGAATGTTGATGAGCTGGGGCAGTTCGTCGATCCTGCAGGCCCTGATGACTCTTCCCACGGGGGTGATCCTATCATCATTTTTGGCGGCAAGCCGGGCTTTTCCGTCCTTCTCCGCATCCGTTCTCATGCTGCGGAACTTCAGGATCTGAAATTCCTTTTGACCAATGGTGCACCGCACCTGCTTGTACAAGACGGGGCCCCCGTCATACAGCTTGATGAGGATGGCGGTGATCAGCATGATGGGCGAAGTAAGGATCAGAAGGATCAAAGCGCAGACCACGTCCATCAGCCGCTTTAAGAAGCGCTGTTCCATGGTCAGGGAATACTCCCTGGTCAGAAGAAGCGGGCTGTCAAACACGTGAAGCTCCTCGGCTCCGGTCATGATGACGTCCGTGATCTTCGGCATGATGTAAACCCGTATGGACTTTGCATAACAGAATTTCAAAAGCTTGTTCCGGTCTTCCGTAGAGACGTCCCAGATGACCACCGCATTGCATTCACCGCTTTGATAAGACTCCGAGATCACTTTGTAATTATACTGCATGTCAGGGCTTACTTTTTCTTTTCTGGTGATGCGGTACTTGTCCTTTCTGCTCTCAAACTTGGAGCAGATGGCCTCCGTATCCCGCTCCCCGTGGAGCAAAAGAAGCTTCCTCGGCGGAAACATCATGCGGTACAGCTTATTTGCGATGCTGGTGTAAATGATCAGCGTTACGGCCTGGATGGCAAACATCCAAAAGAAGAAGCCGGAATAAAACAGTTGGAATGCCATCAGGGACAATTCGCCGTAAATAAACACGTCGGCGATGGCCGTGGCAAAGATCTGAGAGAAGATGATCTCGGAATTTTTTAAATACCCCAGTCTCGTTCCGCCATACATTTTTGAGAAGGCAAACAAGACAACGGCATAAATGGAGATCTCCAAAATGTGTCCGTTTTTATAAAAGTGCAGGGTCTCCACCAGACTGTGCTGGAAATGAAAGAACCAGAAATAGGCAAAGATCCCCACCACCAATCCAAGACTCAGGAAGGAAAGGCCAAGATTGATCAATCTCTTAAAGGCTTCCATCCTGCGCAGTTTTTCCTCATGAACGTTTCTTTCCACTTTCTTTTCTCCTCGGAAGAGTTTTCTATATGCGGCGTTTTACCGCCCGCACGGCCCAAAAGCAAAAATGATAGGCACTGCTTAGTATTCCCATGCCCTCTGCCTTCCGGTAAAGGTTCCAGATCCTCCTGACGGCCTCCAGCTTATTGGAAGACAGTGATTTTCCCGCCCTCCGGTATCTCACGAGATTTTCATCCAGGCCAGATAATAATCCATCGCGGCAGGCGTATTTGTCAGGACGACACGGTCGCCGGAAACCGCTGTGCCTGTCAGGCTTCCGGTTTCTCCAAGACTCACCTTGCCGTTCGGATCGGAGCGGATGGTGATCGTATAGGATACGCCGGTCAGAGTCACGGCAATGCTCACATTGCCCGCCGGCATTTTGTAGGTATAGTCATGCGTCTTGCCTTCATTGCTGACCGTGGTGGCGGAAGGCGTCATCGACGTATTGTCCGACCCATAGGAGGCTGTAACGTCGACCAGGGTGTCAGCCTTGGAAGTAGTAACCCGGAGAATGAAATTCTTTCCGGAACGGAGATCCGTGATTTCTTTCTGCGTTGATGCATCCAGAATCAGGACCTTCTCCACGTCGGTTTCCCCGGTTTTGTTGGCCCTTTCCTGTTCCTTGGCGGAGCTGTGGGTCAGCTTCGCGGTAATCGCGTAATTGGGAGAAATGGAAGCGCTGATCTGCGCGTATGGATTCCGGCAGGCATCGGCTCTCTCAGATTTGCTCTTGTCCTGGCCGTACTCAACAACGGACGATGCGGAGCTTCCGGCCTTCACGATCGCCGCATCCGTCAGCACGACGCTTCCCGAGTTCAGTTCGCGGGAGGATCCGCTCCGTCCTCCGAGTCCGACGGCCTCTCCTC
>ONSO01000140.1 GCA_900320485.1 uncultured Lachnospiraceae bacterium
ATGGTTACTATACCATAAAAAGCCAAACTTGTAAATTGAACACATGTTTGTTTTTGTGACAAGTCTTACTTCGACACGTAATTCAGCGGGTTCACGGCAGTACCGTTAATGCGGATCTCAAAGTGCAGGTGAGGTCCCGTACTGATGCCCGTGCTGCCGGACAGTGCGATCTTTTCGCCCTGTTTTACGGTCTGTCCAACCTTTACGAGGACCTTGGAAAGGTGTCCGTATCTTGTCTGGCGTCCATCCGGATGATCAATGTATACAACGTAACCGTAGCCATTTCCCCATCCTGCCTTAGATACGGTACCGCCGCTGGATGCAACGACGCTGGTACCCGTAGGAGTTGCCCAGTCAATGCCGGGATGATTGGAGCTTGCGCCCTTGGTAGGCGCACTTCTTCTACCGAATCCGGAGCTTAAGCGGCCGCCGGAAATAGGCTTGATATACGTAGGCGGAACCTTGGTCCCGCGCTCCACGATCAGGGGAACCGCTTCCTTGATCAGCTCCTGCTTTAGGATGATCCTCTCCACGACCGTGTCATTTACGAAATTCTCTTCAACGGAGATCTTGCGGAATCCCGCGGAGGGCTGCTGCCGTACCTCCTGCTGGTTGGTAAACCAACTGTCATTTTCAACGTAAATGGTATCCGCGTCATAAATCTCTTCGTAATATTTCGTCTCACGCCTGGTAACCGAAAGCTCCGGTTCCGGCACGGTAATGATCAGCTTGTCCCCCACGCGGATGGGCGTGTTTATGGAATCCAGCATGTCACTGTTCATTTCCACGATCTTATCCATGGGCACGTTGACCTTCAGGGCAATCTCCGACAGGGTATCTCCCGAAACAATGGTATACTCCTTGGGAACCTCCTGTTCGCGGACCAAATGATCAATCGCTTCATCCACGGGGCTGATCTGGTTTTCGGGAAGATATGCCCTGATGACCTCCACGTTCTCCGCAAGATCCATGCTGAGAACGCCGTAATCAAAGTCATCAAAGTCCATTTCCTTCGGCTCTTCAAACACTTTTCCCGCGCTGCTGAGGAAAACCTGCGCTCCGGCTTCCATGCGATTCTCCGCCGTTTGCTCCGCGTCAGCCGCATCCTGGCGTTTCTCTACCGCAGTCGTAAACACGCTGAATTCCCTGTTTTGATCATGAACCAGCTTTACGCGGAAATCTCCGGAATCATCATATTTGTCAATGGCCGCCTGAAACAACTCCTCCACCTCGTCCTGGGTGGAAAGATTCACCAGATAATCGTTCACCTTTACGGTATAGCTTCTCTTCAATCCGGAACGGGCACTCTCGCGAAGGACGTTCAACATGTTTGTCCGCACGTAGGTCTCATCATCCACGTAGCCCCACAGAACCTCCTCACCCTCACAGGTCACCTCCGCCTCCAGGAACGTAAATCCCTCCTTGGCGGACTGCACCTGATATCTTGCCTCCCAAAGCATCTGCTCTGCCTTGGCGGGATCCTCCACGGTACCCACGTTCACGCCGTTAACCGTGACGTGAAACAGATTATCCCCTTCCTTTTCAAAGGGAACGTAGCCCCTGATAAACAGCATTGCGATCAAAATGGAAAAGGTCGTAAACTGTATATACTTAAATTTCAGATATTTATGCTCTTTGCGTCTCTTATTAACTCTTCTGGCCATGAATGTCAAAACCTACTTTTTTCTCACGCTATATCCAAAGCTGCCCAGGCGATCCCCGCACGTATAATACGTGCCATGCAAATACGTAATGGGATCCGCCCACTCCAGATGGAATTTGTGTTTTTCGTCCATGTATTTCTCGTCTGCCTGTACGGCCACCACTTCCGCCATAAACATGTCATGGGAGCCCAAGGACTTTACCTCCGTCACGCGGCACTCCAGATTCACCGGACTTTCTCCGATGAGCGGAGCCTTCACGACGGATGCCGGCAATGCCGTCAAATGCATTTCCTTAAATTTGTCAACGTCCCTGCCGCTTTTTACGCCGCAGTAATCCGTTGCAAAGCATAGATCTCTTGTCGTCAGATTAATGACAAACTCGCCCGTCTCCTTCAGGATCGCGTGAGAATAACGCTCCGGGCGCACGGAAATGGATACCATGGGCGGATCGCTGCAAATGGTTCCGGCCCAGGCCACGGTAATGATATTCGGTTTTCCGTTCCGGTCCGCCACGGATACCATGACCACCGGAAGAGGATACAGCATGTTGCCGGGTTTCCAAATCTCTTTTGCCATTTTTCTCTCCTAAACCTTTTTCATCTACTATGGCAGAACCTTCAAAATGCTCAGGATCTGAAGCACCAGGCTTCCAAGTCCCGAAACAAATGCCAAAATGGCAAAGATCAGCGTCAGCTTGTACTTTCCGCCCAGCGTTTCCACCGTTTCCGTCAGCTTGCCGGTCTGCTTTTCATTCTCCTCGGTAAAAGCTGCCTGCACGTTGCGGTAAACCTTTACGCACTCTTTATGATACCCTTCTTTCAGGCCTTCATGCACGCCCTTCAGCTTTTCATCAAGATCCTTTTTCCGCTCTTCACCGTCCGCTGACACCTTATCGATCAGCTCTTCCATTTTTCTTGCAAGCTCCTGCGCATCCGCGTCATTATTCTTTTCGCTGCGCAACTGATCCAGCTGCCCGATCAGGAAATTCTTTAGGGCATCCATACCCTCAGCGCTTCTCTCTGCGTTTCTGTCACCGATCTCCGTGATTTTCCCTGCGTTCCTTGATAATTCCGAAAACAGGGCCTCTCGAACGTTTCCGACTTCCCCCCGGATGCCTGCCATCTCCTCACGGATCGCAGCCGTCTCCTCGCGGATGCCGCCAACTGCCTCCTGCGTTCCGGCAGTGCTTTCCTTCATGCCGGACAATGCCTCCGCTACGCCGCTTATCGCCTCCTGCGTTCCTGCAGTGCTTTCCTTCATGCCGGACAGTGCCTCCGCTACGCCGCTTATCGCCTCCTGCGTTCCGGCAGTGCTTTCCTTCATGCCGGACAGCGCTTCCGCCACGCCGCTTATCGCCTCCTGCGTTCCGGCAATCCTCTCCTTGAGTTCGGCCGTCTCCTCACGCAGACCGCCAATCGCATCACGGATTTCCGCCGCTACGGAATCCACGCGGCTTTCGTCCCGCTCTGCAGGCTCTTCCGCTTTCCCGCGGCTTTCTTCCATGGATGCAAAAGTTCCCAGCTTCTCACAGACGTCGGCAAGCCTTGCCTCCAGCCCGGAAATGCTTCCCTGAATGGATGCTGAACGAGCCTCCAGGTCCTTCCCCAGCTGCGTTACCTCTTCTTCCACAATGTATACAATATCCTCGTCCACGGCAGCCTCTTTTCCGGGCTCCCGTACGGGGCGATCTGCATTTGCACTTTCCTTCCACTGCTCCAGCGCTTCCCGTACCTGCTCTGCGCCTGCTTTTATCTGCGTGGCATAGGTTTTTAATTCCTCTACCTGTCCCTTAACCTGATCCAGTTCCTGAAGCTCCGCCGTCGTATTCGCCTTGATCATTTCCTGCGCATTGATCTTCTCTGCCAGATGATCCATAAAAGTATCCATGCCTCTTCCTCCGCTTCATGCCACAGCTTGCATCGCGATCACCGACTGCGTGCCTTATGGCACGTCCCTCATTTCATTCGGGGTTACAAGCACAGCTATCAGTTATTTTAACATCATTTTACGTAAATCGCAACTCCCCATTTCCATTCCGGCCATTCTTTCCGTTTCAGCGCCACTTTCTACATTAACCAACCTTTAACTTCTTGTTCACGTTTTGTTCATATTTCATTGCTATACTACATATAGTCAAACAAGTGATTGAACGAATTTTTCATAATCGCCCAGGTGTTGCAAGACGCCTGGGCACTCCTCATTTTAAAGCCCCAAAATCATAAATCCAAATAAATCAGATAAATCCAGGCTAACATTGCGACGCCGTATTTTCCGCGCAATAAAGGGGAAGTCCCGAAAACCTCCGGAACTTCCCCTTTTTTATTCATTTTGTGAGTACGCATTCAGCCGTTCGCTTATGACGCGCCCTCCCCCTGCTGGCTCAGCGCCAGGATTTCGTCATTCAGTGCCAGCATTCTTGCGTCAAGGTCTGATACCATCCGCGCACATTCCACCAATTCGCTGCGGATGTGCTCCGGCGCCTCTCCCTCGAACTTATAATGGATCTTATGCTCCAGGCTGGCCCAGAAATCCTGGGCAACCGTTCTGATCTGAATCTCAACCTTCGTGTCAACAATGCGGTCAGATAAGTACACGGGCACGGATACGATCATGTGATAGCTTCGGTATCCGCTGGCCTTGGGGTACGTTATGTAGTCCTTTATCAAAAGAATGTTAATGTCCTTTTGCTCCTTGATCATAGCCGCGATCCTGTAAATGTCGGAGGAAAAGGAACATATAATACGAATGCCGGCAATGTCATTCACGTACTCGATCATGTTTTGAATGGTGGATTCCTTGCCTGCCCTCTTTAGTTTCTTTACGATGCTCTCAGGCGTCTTGATCCTCGCCTTAATGTGTTCGATGGGATTGTACTGGTGTACGTGCTGAAACTCATCGTTTAAGATCTCCATCTTCGTCTGAACCTGCTTCAGTGCAGCGTTATAAACCAGGATAACCTCATTCCAACTCTCTATTCCCTCGCCAGTATTCTGGCCGTTTTGCATAAATTCCATGTCAGCTCCTTAAATGTCCGGTTTCCGTTAATCAGCGTTTTGTTTTTCAAAGTATTTTCAAAGCTTCTGCGGCACGTCCTCCCGCCGCAATTATAGTATAGCATAATCCGTATCAAAAATGTATAATTTTAACAGTTTTTTTAGAATTATTTAAGCTTTATTGTTCATTATCACAATCTCTAGTGGGGAAAGCAGACGTCTCATCTATATCTATGCGCCGCTGCCTGAAAGTATGCCCTGCGGGCAGAAAATCTTACTATTTTTGAGTTTCCGCCAACGGCTCTATTGCAGATTCTCCGCGTCACGTGCTATACTACTCTAAAATTTCCGCAAAGGAGCCTTGCGCATGTTTAGACTTTGGGCAAAAACTTTTAAAAATACTCACTTGATCAAAGACGTGGTGATCGAAGATTCCACAAATGATACCAGAACGCATAAGGTTTTTCATGCGCTGGAAAAGGCTTGCACGGAACTGGACCTTAGCGCCCCCATATGGCTGGATAAGACCGTCTCTGACTTCCGGCGTTTCGCCAAAACTCGCTTTTATCAGGATAATTTTATGGAAACCATTGAATTTGACTACCTGGAAATTCAAGTGATAGAAGAAGATTAATCTTGACTTTTTCGGAAACTGGGCATATTATTATCTCAACAAGTAGTTTTCAATACTATGTGTCGTGGTTTTATGTTTTATTTATGGCTTGCAACATCGGTTTTGTGTTGTATTTGTAACTTACAACATTTAGTATTGAAGTTTTCATTTATTTGGCGAGGTAACAACCTATGGAAATGACAGTGACAAAGCCCCTTCGAAATCCCGGCGCTCCTTCCGTCAAGGGAAGCGACGAGCGTACACCCCTTCATCTGACCATCCGCGAGCCCGGCAGTGCCATCACGCACCTGATCGGCATGATCCTGGCAGGCTTTGGTTCCATTCCTCTTCTCATCAAGGGTGCCCTAAATCACGGTACCCGGGGATTGATCGCCATGGGCATCTTTATGGCCGGCATGATCCTTCTCTACGGTGCCAGCGCTACCTACCACAGCGTTAACCTGCAAGGGAAGGCCCTGAAAATATTCAAGAAGCTGGATCACATGATGATCTTTATCCTGATCGCCGGATCCTATACGCCCGTTTGCATGCTGATCTTAGATCCCGCCGTGGGGCACCGCCTCCTGACCGCAGTCTGGATTCTGGCAACCCTTGGCATGATCTTTAAATTCTTTTGGGTAACCTGCCCGAAATGGGTTTCCTCAACAGTGTATATCGCCATGGGCTGGGTTGCGCTTTTCGCGCTGAGCCCCCTTTGGGAAGCCTTAACCCTGCCCGCCTTTTTGTGGCTCCTCGGCGGCGGCATCGTCTATACCGTCGGTGGCGTGATCTATGCCCTTAAGCTTCCCATTTTCAACTCCCGCCACAAAAACTTCGGCTCCCATGAAATCTTCCACCTCTTCGTCATGGGCGGAAGCCTTTGCCACTACGTGTTTACGTATCTCTACGTGGCGTAGGCGCAAAAAAGCTTACGCCTACGCTCGTTTTCTTACTCATCATACCCGTTCGGGTTCATCTTCTGCCATCTCCAGGCATCCTCGCACATTTCCTTAATGCCATACCGGGCTTCCCAGCCAAGCTCCTTCTTTGCAAGGGATGCGTCTGCATAGCAGGTGGCAATGTCGCCGGGGCGGCGGGGTCCAATGACATAGGGAACCTTCACGCCAGTTGCCGCCTCAAAGTTCTTAACGATGTCGAGCACGCTGTAACCGGTACCCGTTCCAAGATTGTAGATTTTAAGACCCGCCTTCTCCTTGATCTTCTGAAGGGCCTTTACGTGACCGTTGGCCAGGTCAACCACGTGAATGTAATCGCGCACGCCCGTTCCGTCAGGCGTGTCATAATCATTACCAAAAACATTCAAATGCGGGCGCTTTCCAACGGCAACCTGCGTAACGTAAGGCATCAGATTATTAGGAATGCCGGAAGGATTTTCTCCGATGGTACCGCTCTTGTGCGCGCCGATGGGATTAAAGTAACGAAGCAGGATCACGTTCCACTCGGGATCTGCCTTCTGGATGTCGGAAAGGATCTGCTCCAGCATGGATTTTGTCCAGCCGTAAGGGTTGGTGCACTGTCCCTTGGGGCACTCCTCCGTGATGGGAATAAAGGCAGGATCTCCATACACCGTGGCGCTGGAAGAGAAAATGATATTCTTAACGCCATGCTTTCTCATGACGTCAACCAGGGTCAAGGTTCCCGCAATGTTGTTTTCATAATACTCCCAAGGCTTTGCCACGGATTCTCCCACGGCCTTCAGTCCCGCGAAATGGATCACGGCGTCAATGCTTTCCTCATCAAAAATCTTATCCAACGCCTCGCGGTCAAGGATGTCCGCCTTGTAAAAGGGCACCTTCTTCCCCGTGATTTTCTCCACTCTCTCCAGAGACTTCTCACTGGAATTGCTCAGGTTGTCCACCACAACAACGTCATATCCCGCATTCTGCAGTTCCACAAC
>ONSO01000183.1 GCA_900320485.1 uncultured Lachnospiraceae bacterium
CTCTTGCCATGGAATACAGGAAATAGTAGCCATAGATGCCACAGGTGATGATGGTAAGTACAATGTAAGCAACAAGGCTGCGGTCCGTCTTCAAGGCACCGCCGGTAGGCATGTTCCCCTGATTGTTGATGTCATTGCGGATGTCGTTAAATGCACTGCCAAGGGACTGCTCCGCCTGACCAAAGAGATTTTTTGCCGCGTCGGCAGCGTTGTTCATCGCATTGTTCACCTTTGCGCTGGTAGACAAGGGCGCACCGCAATTAGGACAATTATTGGCACCTTCCGGTACTTCCGTACCACAATTACTACAGAACATTTTGTGTCCTCCTTTACTCACGTGAATAAATATTTGATTGCCCGAACAAGAAATCCCTGATCCGGATGAAACGTTACGATCTCATTCGCAGGATCCATCATTCGAATTAGATATATAGTAACAAAAATAGCCACGAAAGTAAATATAAAAAATTTATAAATTTTGTTAGAAATTCGTCGACGCAAAAGAAAGAGAAGCAGGGCGAAGGGAAGTAGATAAACCAGGGGATGAAAATGCCAGGCATCCGCAAAGTGAAAGCGCGCCACGGAAAGGCAGGCGCGGGTCATGCCACAGCCGGGACAGGATACGCCCGTCAGGAATTTGATGGGGCAGCCAATGCCCGTAAGGTGGAAAAAAAGGTATAGCAAAGCAACCGCCAGTATGGCCCCGGCGGCATCCAGCAACTGTTTTTGATTTTTTTTCAAATACTTCAAAATTTTGTTCATGATCATACTCGTGCGGAGCACTTGGGCGTCTTGTTATGAGCTTTATTCCTGCAGGGCACCTGGCTGCCCCGTTAGGCTTCATCGCCTTGATAAAACAGCTCCAGAATGGATTGTATCTCCGACAGCTCGATGCCGCTTCGTTTGGCAATCCCTGCAGCTTCCGAAAGATGTGCCTCGATCTGTTTTAGATTTGTTTCGCGAAGGAGTTCCGCGTTTTGCCCTTTGACAAAGCTGCCCTTTCCCGTGTAGGATTCAATAAAGCCTTCCCGCTCCAGTTCCTCGTAGGCACGCTTTGTGGTGATGACGCTGATGCGAAGTTGCAGGGCAAGATTGCGCATGGAAGGAAGAGCTTCCCCTTCGGCAAGCTCTCCGCTGATGATCAAGGCTTTGATCTGATTGACGATCTGCAGGTAGATTGGATCATTTGATGCATTTGAAAGGATAATGTCCATGGTTCCTCCCGGCCCGGCGGTGATTTCCCGCGCAATTCGCGAATCACTCCAAGCCTAGTTTATCATGCCCTTTGCGGAATTGCAAAGTAATTATGCGACCCGGGCAAGGCAATGCACGCGGCGTCAGCATTTTTTCCCGCGCCGCGCCAGCAGGATCCAGCAGGGGAGCCCGATGATGACGGCTGGCACAAGAAGTCCGCAGATGCCTATGATAAACCGGTGCCCCCGTACCAGCTCCGCGTCCAAAAACAGTGACAGGAGTCCGCCGTAAACGCTGTCCACGACCCCGTGGAAAATGCAGGCGGGAATGACGGAGCCGCTCATTTTTCTCACCAGCTGCAGGGCGGCGCCCATAAAAATAGTGGAGATACACATCAGCAGGATCCCTACAAAGGGAAAGCCCGGGTAATCCTTGCCGAAATTAAGTCCGTCATAGTAGAGTGCGGGGAAATGCCATAATCCCCAAATGATGCCGCCGACGATGACGGAGCCGTTTGTGCCAAGGAGGATCTCCAGCTTGTCGTAAAGCAGGGCTCTCCAGCCCAGCTCCTCGCCGGCCGTGATAAAGGCAACGTAATATACCTGGGCAAAGAGGAGCAGGAGACTTAAGCAGGCCATGCGAAGGCCACCCTCCAGCTTCAGGGTCAGTCCTGCGTGAAGTGCCATGGCGCACGTTGCGACGCCCAAAAGTCCTGCAAGAAGGGGGAGGACAATGGCGAGTACGTAGGCTTTGGCATTTCCGGAAAACCGTGGCCAGAGAATGCCGTCCCGGAAGCCTTCCCTTGTCACAAGCCTTGCGACAACGCAGCCAATGAGCGGACTGAATAAAAAGACGTGGTAGATCACGTAGGCGGCCGCTTCCTGATTCACAAGCCTAGCACTTGCATAGCATTCCAGCAGGTCAAACAAAAGGATGACGATGAGGAATATTCCGATGGCCTTGAGCGCCGCGGTTTTATAAGTCTTTTCATTCTCTTTATCATTAACACCGGAAATATTTATTTTGTCTGTATTTTGAAAGGAATGATTACTCACCAAGTTCTACCCCCCTTCTGTAAAGCATGCAGGTTATGCGATAGGAGACGTAATAAAGCAAAAGGATCAGGTGCGGCGCCAGCGTAAGGAGCAAAAGTTTTGGGTAATCCACTCCAAGGATCCAGGAAAGGAAGGTTTCGTTGTCTGTGGAAAAAACGGCCTTCTGCATTCTGTCCGCAAAGGTTTCCTTTCCCAGAAAGGGCGAAATATCGCCAAAAAGACCATAGAGCAAAGCAAGGAACAGGAGCAGCAGGATAAGCGCGGTCTTTACGTGCATTCCATTTCTTCCAAGCAGCACGTAAAAGGGGATTGCCAGGGCGCTGAGGAACAGGCCGAGGAAAACCAGGCACGTAAACATAAGGCTATGGTCTGCAAGCTGCCTTGTCAGTGCCACGGTGACGAGTTCAAATATCGTCAGATATAGGAAGCCAAAGAGGGAGACAATGGCGCATTCATAATATTTTGCGGCTACGCACCCCTTGATGCTAAGCGGCGTTGCCATGAGGTAATGCCTGCTCCTTTTGTTTTGGTCTGCCAGAAGTAAATTTCCTTTTAAGGCCTCGCAACCAAGAAAGACCATAAATGCGACCAAAGCCGTGCAAAAATTGGCGAACCAATTCTGCGAGGGGGCGCTGGGATCATCTGGGATCTGAAAATCGGAGGGAAACGCCATGCCAGTCTTTATGCTAAGCGTCATGCCCACTGTAAATAAAAAGACGGTTCCCAGGAAAATCCAGAGCTGCGTGCGCACCAGATAAAAATCCTTACGAAGAATTCCAATCATTTTGCAGCCTCCTTTCGGGGATCTTTCATCACGTCGTTTTTCGAAGTACCGGAAAGCTTTGCTTTAGGTGCTCCGCCCTTTTTCACGCGCAGTTTGTCCAGAATTTTAACGGACAGGAAGTAACTTCCGGTAAAAAGGGCAGTGATCAGAGTGCAAAGCAGAATCCAAACAAGGGGCTTGGATAAGCCTCCCGTCAGCCTGGCAAACAGCGGATGCCAGATCACGTTCAGATAGCTGATAAAATCAGGAATATCGGTTTGGGAACCTATTTTTAACGCGTAAATGAAAAACAGGATGACACCGCCAAACAGAGGGACGGCCGCCAGCAAGTTAATGACAATCCCGTTTTGAAACAGAAATGTCAGTGGTAGCAGGATCGCCATAAATAACAGGGAAAAACAGCTTAGGAACAGATAAAAGAGCAGAAAACGCGTGGAAACGGAAAAGCCCCAAAGTGCCAGGCAGGCCAGGTGGGAAAGGGCGCTGATAAGGAGCGCGGCTCCCGTCAGCAGGAGGTAGGACAGATACTTTGCACCGACGTACCTGTGGATCCCCATGGGAGAAGCGATGGCATAGCGAAGCCAGGGCGTTTCCAGATCCTTTGTGCATACTTGAAAAGTGGCTTCCCCCGCCGTGACGATCAGGATGGCAACGCAGGCCAAAAGGCATCCGGGAAGCATGGCGCGTAAAGTATCCTGTATCTCGGAGGAAGCATATTTTGCAATGTTCCCAAAGCGAAGACTCAGCCCCGCCAGGCAGGATATGCCGTAAAACAATAGGAATATGGCAGAGCAAGACAGAAGGTTCTTTCTTGCCAGATAGAGTTCCCTGAAAATAAGTCCTTTCACGATAGATACCTCCGTGTTTGATCATAAAGTGGATGGCACGTAAACATTTCGTTTTTTGCAGGGCAGTTAAAAAAGTCTTAAAAGTAAAGTGGGCCTCACGAAAAGACTTTGGATGCTCCCTTGGCGCTGACGTAGAAGAGCATGAGCTCCTCCAAGGTAGTCTTATCCAAAACAAGCCCACCATAGATTTTCGCGGCTCTTGCGCGGTCATTTACCATGAGCTCTGCCCCAAAGTCCGTCAGCCTTGCGGAGACATAGTCTTTGGGATCGATCTGCGCATAGTCTGCCTTGGTGCATTTCAGGACGCCGTGCCGGTCCAAAATCTCATCCTTCATGCCTGTAAGAAGAATCTTGCCACGGTCGATAAAGGTCACGTAGTCTGCTACTTTTTCCAGATCCGTGGTAATGTGAGAGGACATGAGGATGCTGTGGTCCTCCTCCTGGATGAATTCCAGAAAGAGATCCAGAAATTCGTTTCGCACCACGGGATCAAGGCCCGTAGTGGCCTCGTCCATGACAAGGAGCTTGGCACCATGGGAGAGGGCGGAAGCCAGCTGCAACTTCATCTTCATGCCCTTGGAGAATTTACTGAATTTCTTTCTGCCCGGAAGCTGGAAACGGTCCAGATAGTGCTGAAAGAGCTGCGCGTCCCAGTTTTTGTAGATCCCCGAAAGTACGCTTGACAGTGTTTTTGCATTCAGATCCTCCGCAAAGGGAAGCTCGTCAAATACCGCCGCCATCTGCTCCTTCACCTCGATTTCATGGGCTTCGTGATCCAGACCAAAGATCCTGATCTCGCCCTCGTCCTTTTTAATAATGTTCAGGATGGAGTTGATGGTAGTGGTCTTTCCGGCACCGTTTTGACCGATAAAGCCCATAATGCTGCCCCGGGGGACGTTAAAGGAAACGTGATCCAGGGTAAAACCGTCATAACGCTTGGTGAGATCCTTGATCTCTATGGCATTTTCATATTCCATGGCGCAACCTCCCAAAAGAATTTCACACGGAAAATCGGATTGAATGTATATATACGATATATACATTAGTAACATATAGAGAACAACTTGTCAATACGTGATTTAAAATTTCTTGTCCTACGCCCCAAAACGTGGGATAATAGTCGCAAGCTATGCTTGCGATCCCGAGCAAAGCGAGGGACGTGCCGAAGGGCACGCCCGCAAAGGAGGGGCCCAATTCGTGCGAAGCGCGGAATCCTGAGCGAAGAAGTCCCGGAATGGCGAAGCAATTCCGGGATCCGAACGAAGTGAGGACGTGCTGC
>ONSO01000053.1:0-14786 GCA_900320485.1 uncultured Lachnospiraceae bacterium
GGTCCCGATACCGGATATGACTGCATCGGCGACGTATCTCCCGCTTCCCAGCTGGCAGATTACTTAAATGAGCTGAACAAGACGGACGAGCTCCCCAAGACCATCCTTTACAGCTTAAATCCCAATGACAACCAGACCATCGGCACCATCCTCGGATGTTTCCAGGACAGCACTGCGGTGGCGAAGATCCAGCAGGGCAGCGCATGGTGGTTCAATGACAATAAGACGGGCATGCAGGATCAGATGATCTCCCTTGCAAACCTTGGCAACCTCTCCGGTTTTGTGGGAATGCTGACGGATTCGAGAAGCTTCCTCTCCTACACCCGTCACGATTACTTCCGCCGGATCCTTTGCAACCTTCTTGGTACCTGGGTGGAGAACGGGGAATTCCCGGAGGATTACGAGACCCTTGGCGAGATTGTTAAGGGCATCAGCTACAACAATGCAGTAAAGTATTTCGGATTTGACCTGAAAACCGTTTAATAAACTAAACCAAGTTAGTTGGGAGGATCGACATGGAATTAAGAACGGCAGCGTCCCCCAAGGACGTGAAGCATTATGACACCGCCAGGCTGCGGGAGGAATTTTTGATTGATGACCTGTTTCAGCAAGGCGTCATCAAACTGGTTTACAGTCACATTGACAGGATCATTACCGGCTCTGCGGTTCCCGTAAAGGACACTCTTGTACTGACCGCCGGGGACGAGCTTCGGGCCAAGTATTTTTGTGAGCGCCGCGAGCTTGGCGTCATCAACATCGGCGGCGCCGGCGTCATCACCATTGACGGCAAAGTTTATGAAGTCGGTCATAAGGAGGGCATGTATATAGGCATGGGTTCAAAGGATATCTCCTTTGCCAGCTGCGATGCCAATGTCCCTGCCAAGTTCTATCTTAACAGTGCTCCCGCCCACAGGACTTGCCCCACGGTACTCATCAAACCGGAAGGCGAACCTGCGGAGGGCGTGGTCATCATCAAGGATCAGAACAAGGTGGAGCTGGGTTCCCTGGAGAGCGCAAATCACCGCACCATCTGTAAGTACATTCTTCCCGGTCAGGTGGAAAGCTGTCAGCTGGAAATGGGCATGACGAAGCTGGAGCCCGGCAGCGTATGGAATACCATGCCCTGCCACACTCATGACAGAAGGATGGAGGTTTACCTTTACTTTGACATGCCGGAGGACGCCCTGGTCATGCATTACATGGGTGAGCCCACCGAAACCCGCCATATCATCATGCGCAACGAGCAGGCAGTCATCTCTCCCAGCTGGTCCATCCACTCCGGCTGCGGCACCCAGGCCTACACCTTTATCTGGGGCATGGTTGGAGAAAATCAGGACTTTGACGACATGGACGACTGCGCCATGAAGGATCTGCGCTGACTAAAATCCACGCTTAACAAAGACGCGGGCCCTGCATGCTGGCATGTATGGGCCCGTTTTTAGAAAGGAGCCATTATGAAAATCGCACTCATCAACGAAAACAGCCAGGCGGCAAAAAACGAAATGATCTTCCAGTGTCTGAGATCCGTGGCGGAGCCCATGGGACATCAGGTATTCAACTATGGCATGTACTCCGCTGAGGATCCCCACAGCCTTACCTACGTCCAAAACGGCATTCTTGCGGCAGTCCTCTTAAATTCCGGCGCGGCGGATTACGTGATCACGGGCTGCGGCACGGGAGAAGGCGCCATGCTGGCCTGCAACAGCTTCCCGAAGGTACTCTGCGGCCACGTGGAGTCCCCGCTGGACGCCTACCTCTTCTCTCAGGTCAATGACGGCAACTGCATTGCCATTCCCTTCGCGGAGAACTTTGGCTGGGGCGGGGAATTAAATCTCACCTATATCTTCGAAAAGCTTTTCTGTGCGCCGGGAGGCGGCGGCTATCCCAAGGAGCGCGTCGTCCCCGAGCAGCGCAACAAAAAGATCTTAGACGGCGTAAAGGCCATCACTCACAGACCCCTTACGGAGATCCTTTCGGAATTGGATCCCGAATTGGTAAAAGGCGCCCTCTCCGGCGAGCATTTTGCAGAATACTTCTTTGCCAACTGCAAGGATGCCGCCATCGAAGACGCCGTGAGAAAAATATTAGGTTAAAAGACGGGTAGCCGCTCCTCCTTCGGTACGTAATAGGGGCTGCTTTCGTCTATGTCGTAGATCTCGTAGAATTTGTCAAACTGGGCAAGTACGTAATTGACCCTCTCCTTAGGCGGCAGATGGGTGTCCTTTAGCATTGCCCTCAGATCTGCGGCATCGTAATTCATGCGATATTCTTTTGCGTAGGACTGGAAAAACAGGTCATAGTCAGGATTGTCCCGTTTTTCCAGCATGCGCAAACAGCATTCCACGGCCATCAGATCCGCAAAGGTTTCATTTTTCACAAGCCCTCCGTTGATCTTCAGTCCAAAGGCCACCTCTTTCCCGTCAAAGAATTCCTGAATCTTCTGCGTCCGCTCTTTATACGCCGCATACTCTTCATCCTTCATCCAGGGTACGTAATAGCCATCCTCGTCATAACTGCTTCCGTTTGGATCATAGGCATGAGAAATCTCGTGGGCAATGGTTGCGCCCAGGGCTGCCAGCCTTTCCTCAAAAACTGCGTCCTTAGAACACTGCGGACGGTCCAGCATGGCTGCCGTAATGATCATGCTGTTATGCCAAGGATAGTAGTAGGCATTGGCGTCAAACATGTTTTGTCCATACACTCCGCGGTCCTCATCCCAAACCTTCGTCTGACTTCTTAAAAACCGCGCATTTCCAACCTTCAGGGCAACGTAATCATCTATGGCATTCCCCGTAGGCACCACGTCACTAAGATCATATTGGAGCGCATTCTCCCCAAAATTCTTCTTCATCCTCAGGATCTTCCGCTTTGCAAGCTCCTTTCCGTGAACGGTAAGCCAGTCCGCATCGGAAACCACCTCCCTGGCCGCAACCTTTACGTCCTCCATCAGGGCATCCGCGTCTGCAAGCGTCTCCTCATCCAGATATTGCCTCAGGTATTCCTTCGCAAGAACGTCCCCTCCAAAGCTTACCATTGCATAAGACGCCACCTCCGGTAAAGTGATTCCTTCTAATCCCTTGAGAAATACCTGCATGCCCACATCGTCCGTCTTACAGTAAACGGCGACCTGCCTGAGGGCCTCAAATATCATATGATCCCGCAAAGCCTCCACGTTCTCTGGCTGATAAAGGTCTCTCACGTAATCATACCAGTTGATGGGAGCCAAAAATGCCATCCCGTTTTCCTCATTGATCGCATTCAGCTTCTCAAGGATTTCCAAAGCGGGGACCTCGATCTTTTCCTGATCAAGCTGCTCTTGGTAGATATAATAATAGGTGCCGTTTTCCTTTTCTTTTGTATAATAAGCCCAGATTTTCTGATCCACCTTCTGAACGTTTTCCAAAATCTCCCGGCTTCTTTTTTCCGAATACCCAAGGCTTTGCATGATCCCGAGATACTCTTTTTCTTTAAGCATCGTTAATTGTCCCAAAAAATCCGCCGCCTGCGCGGCATCATCTCCCAAACTCGCGACGGGCCTTAGCCATACACTGTTACCTCCATAGTTATTCGGCCCGATTATAAATCTCAGCGCGCAATTATAGAGACTGTACTCCTCCTGACCATAAAGCGCATAGAGATCCTTAAGGCTCTTCACCTTATTGATGGGTGCAAGGTGCTTTTTCATAGTCTCAAAGCGCTCTTTCTCATTCCCCTGCTCTGTCATTTCCCTGTAGATGGTAACAAGCTTGTAAAGCCCCTCCTCCGAAGATAAGGCCTCAAGATCCGCATTATCCAAAATCGCCTTTGTCTTGGCGTAGGCTCCGCGTTTTAGAAAGGATTCTTTTGCGGTGCCTTTCTGCTCCTGCTTCCAGGAGCCGTTGACAAATTCCTCAAAGTCCATAATGGGCTTCCCATTGTCATTGATCTTAGCCCTTACCGCCGCAGGATCATTTGAAGCGCCGGCATCCGACTCCCCCTCAGAGCCTGTTTCCGCTCCCCCGCCTTCACTTCCCCCGCTTTGCCCTGCACCCGCATCCTGACTTCGGCTTCCGTCCCCGTCATCGCTTAAGCTGCTTTCCATGGCATTAGAGCCGTCTCTCTCCGCCCCCTGACCATTTCCGCATCCCGGCATGGCCCCCAGCATGCTGATGCTAAGCGCCACTGCCATACCCCTTACAAACCTTCTCTTTGACTTCGTTCCCATAAAGCGCCTCCTTTGTTGAACTGATTTCATCATAGCATTTTTCCCGTTTCCCATACAGCCGTCTTTTCGCCCTGGTTTTTTCGTTTATCGTGCATTTTTACGCACGATAAGAATCCTTGCCGTGCAGGCGCCCGCTTACGCCGGCCAGGCCTTCTTGTACCGCCCGTCTACTTAGCCTTCCCTCCGGCGCCGCGCATTCATTCCAGCAAGATCTCATCCACCGTCACGAATTCATACCCCTCCCTCTGCAGCTCATCCACTATGCAAAGGGCCGCATCCACGCTGGTCTTATAATAATCATGCAAAAGGATCACCCCGTTTTCCCTGGCCTTTTTCAGTACCCGCTTTGTCACGGTTTCTGCATTGAGACAGCTCCAATCCGTTGGATCAATGGTCCACAAAACGGGAAACAGATTTAATTCCTTTTCCAGCGCCCGGTCCCAGCTTCCGTAAGGCGGTCTGCAGTACGTAACCTCCTCCCCCGTGATCTCCGCAAGGATCTGATTTGTCTTTTTCAATTCCTCCACAAAAGCCTCCCGGTTATCCCTGCGAAGCTGTACGTGGCTGTAGGTGTGATTTCCCACAAGATGTCCCTCCTCCTTCATCCGAAGGATCAGATCCGGATGCAGCCAGGCATGTTCTCCCGTAACAAAAAACGTGGCCTTTACGCCACGTTCCTTTAGTCCATCCAACAGTTCCGCCGTATAAGTTGGATGCGGCCCGTCATCAAAGGTCAGGGCTATCTTTTTCTTTTCCGCATCCTCTCTTGCTCCCATCTGTGCGCTCCCCGAAACGGGGAGCAACTTCTCCGCGTTCCGGGCCTTCCCCGAAATGGGGAGCAACTTCTCCGCGTTCCGTGCCTTCCCCGCAACGGGGATCACCTTCTCCAACATGCCGGTGAGTCTTCGTCCGCCTCCCGACAAAATCGCCAAAACAACGCATGCCATGAGTACCGCATCAAACAAAGCCAGTCCCCAGATACATTTTTTCATGGATCTCTCCCACGCAAAACCTCTTTACCACTGTATGAGAGACTGCCTGACCCTTATTCCATGTGCCTGACCCTTATTCCATGTGCCTGACCCTTTTACCCGGTTCAAAACATTTCCGCGCCCGGGCGCTCACTCACTCCAGAATCCTTTCCGCTGCCGGGTGTTCACTCACTCCAGGGTTTACATTGCATGGAGTCCACGTACCAGTCAGGGAATTCCGGCTGCTCAGCCAAATTGATGACCCGGACGTTCGAAAGCACCGCTCCTTCACCCGGCTTCCCGGTTTTACGTTCCGACTGCCCGGCCCCGTCACCCGGTTTCCCGGCCTTGCCCTCCAAAAGCATGCCGGCCCCGAATTTCTTAGCGCCTGCCAGGGCCGTATTTCCTCCGGAAACAGCCTTCCCTTCCAGCGATGCCGGCAAAAGTCCGATGCGCACTGCATCCTCCGGCCGCAGGAAATATCCAAATCCACCGGCTAAAACAACCCGCTCGATCTCCCCTGCCGTGACTCCCTTTTCCTTCATCAAAATCCTGATGCCCGCCAAAATGGCGGCTTTGGCAACCTGCAGATTCCGGATGGCCTCCTTTGTCAGCAGCATGTTTCCAACGCGGACGCCCCGTTCAAAATACGGCTCCTTCAAAAGCCCCGTCTCGTCAAGGATCCCCTCCTCCAAAAGGAGCGCGGCGTACCTGACCAGGTCTGCCCCCCAGGTTCCCCTGGCCGGCCCGCCTTCAAAGGCCGGTCCCGCCGCCGTGGCCGTGGCAAGGATCCCTTCCCGATTGCCAAGCAATATTTCGCCGTTGGTCCCAAGATCCACAAGAAGCGTCATTTCCGGGCTTTCATCCATGCCACAGGCAAGGGCCCCCGCATAGAGATCGCTTCCCACAAAGGCGGAAAAGCCGGGAAGCAAATGGCAGGGAACGCTGATCTTTCCGCTGCCGTGAGTGATCGGCAGTTCAAAGTCAGCCCCATCCAGTTTAGAAGCACTAAAGGGTGCCTGCCCCAATTCCTCCGGATCCCAGTCCATGAGAAGATAGCTCATGACGGTATTGGCGGCGATCACCATAAAGAGACTTTCTCCGGGCTCCAGACACTTCAAAAAGCGCTCCGCCCCGCGGGCTAAAGCGCTTCTGACCATTTCCTGCATTTTAAGGCGTACGTCCGGCTCTCTTGCCGCCCGGACTCTGGAGAGCACGTCGCTTCCAAACTCCGTCTGCGGATTGACCAAGGCATGCGAATCACGCACGCTCCCGTCTTCCCCATACAGCTCCATGGCGATGGTGGTTGTCCCCACGTCCGCCGCCACAAGCCGGAGACCTTTTTCATTTTTGAGAGAGATTCCGTCCTTTCCAAAACCGCTCTCCGTAAGCACGTGGATGGGCCCGGCAAGCCCCTGCCTTGGAACGCCGGGGCAAAGACCGCACCCCGTACATACCTGACACCTGACTCCCTTTATGGTCCTTCCCTCATTCTTTTTTTCAGACAAACTGGTTCCGCTCTGCGTCATAATGATAATCTATCCCCGCCAGCTTTTCCTCCAGCGCTGCCCGGTCCACGTCCAGATCTTCGCAGATTCCTTCGAGATTCTTCCCGTAGTCCCGCAGTTTCAGGTTGATAAAGCTTAGCAGCATTGCCGGATCACTTGGTATCATTTCATCCTCCGCGGCGCCCTTGCGCCCCCTCTTTTCCCGATTCACGGGCCGCCTATATGCGCCCTCTTTTCCTTGCCATTTTATCGGCATACATGTTCACGTCGGCGCGGCGGATGCAATTGGAGATTTCCTCTCCCTTTTTATACTTCGCGTAGCCCTGGCTTCCGGAGAGCGGATATGGCTTTCCGGACTTCTCGTTATATGCCGCGATGCCGTCTTGAATGCGCTGCATCATGGCAGTGATCTCTTTTTCATCCCCCGTCGTGACAAGGATCGTAAACTCATCACCGCCTACCCGAAAGGCCATGCCCAGTTCATCGCCGGCCACGCGGATGACGTCCGCAAAAGCGCGAAGCGCCTCGTCTCCCTCCAAATGCCCATAGGTATCGTTAATGGTCTTTAAACCATCCATGTCCAGACTGATCACGTAGAAATCCACGTTCCGGGTCTTCATGGCAACAAGCTTTTTGCTGAGCTCCTGCTCCAGCTTGCGCCGGTTATAGAGTCCCGTCAGGTCGTCAATGGTAGAGAGTTTGCGGAATTCCTGCAAGCTCTTATTTTCTTCATAGAGCAATACCTTATCCAGACAACTGCTCAGTTCGCTGGTCCAACAGGCGAAAAAATCTTTCATGTCCGCGATCTGGTCAGCCATCACAACCACGTAGCCCAGACAACGGTTTTTATGATGCAGCGGGAAAAAGAACAGTGCACTTGTATCTTTCCGGTACTTTTTGGGAAGTAATTCCCTTCTCGGAAAATGCTCTTCCACAAGCGTTACGCCCTTTTCCGCGCTCATGACGGCGCGCAGAACCATGCGGTCCGTGTACTTCTGAAAATCCAGGATGCGTTCGCCGCTTTCATCAACCGTTTCGCACAGGCAAACAAAAATCTTCTTATACTGAAAACGATTGGTATACTCATAGGCAACGTCAAATAATTCTTCAAACGTGTCACAGTGTTCGTAATCAGCATTCATAAAGCCATTGTGCATGATCACGGCACTTAAATATCTCTTTTGCTCGTAAAGGATTTCAGCCCAATGTCCCGACTCATCCCGGTCGCAGCCGCAACTTTTTCGTTTGATCAGCTCGATCGGCAGCCGTACCACCTGTTCGGATTTCCCCCCCTTGCACAGCTTATCCACCAGATATACCGATTGTCTTCCCATCTCATAACAGGGCATTCTTACGCTGGTAATGGCGGGATCTAAGTATCTTGCCTCCTCAATGTCATCAAAACCGGTCAGGGCAATGTCCTCCGGTATCCTTAAATTGCGTTCCTTCAGCGCGATCAAAACGGAAATGGCCATAAAGTCATTGGCACAGATAATCGCGTCCGGCTTTTCAGGCCCTGACAAAAACCAATCTACCGCAGCCCTTCCCTTTCCTCTCCAGTAATCTCCCTGAAAGAGCATGTGCTCCGTAACGGGAAGACCATATTTGTTCATCACGTCCATGTATCCCTGAAACCGCTCTTCCGCATCCTTCAGGTCGATCCTGCCTTTCATAAAGCAGATTCTTCTGTATCCGTGATCCTTTACCAAGTGTTCCGTCAACAATGCCATGGCTGCGCGGTTATCAATCTGAACGCTGTAAAAACAATCCTTTTCCTGACGTATGCTGACCACGGGTCCTTTGGTTCTCGAAAGAAGCAGCAGATCCAGCTGTTTTTCCATGTCCGGCACGCCAAACGTATCAGGCGCCACGATCACGCCGTCATAATCCTCTAAAAAAGGGAGATGAATAATATTCCTCTCCCCTTCCGCGTGGAGATAATTCTGTCCAAACGAACCAAACTCACTAAAGACGTCGACCTGATACTTCAGCTCAGCCGCCGCGTCAGTGATGGAAGTGATCATCTCCATTAAATATTCCTGATTGATAACCCCAATGAAGACTGCTATCCTTCTAGCCATACTCCCTCCAAGCATTTTCACGTAAAGTAAAAAACATACCCTTTTAAAAATACTACTTTTTTCTTCAAAATGCTAGAGGGTTCACTAAAAAAACACGATAATCTTATCCATGACATTCTTTTTTTGCGTTATCACCCGGTTTTATTGTTTTTTTCGACAATAGCCCTGAGTCCGTCGCCATCCGTCTCGATCCGGATCACGTCCCCGATCTCCACGTCGCCTTCCAGAATCTTTCTCGCCGCCAACGTCTCCACGTTCTTTTGCAGATAACGCTTTAAGGGTCTTGCTCCGTAAACGGGATCATAAGCCTCCTGTGCGATCAGCTGCTTTGCCTCCTCACTAAGCTCAACGGTCAGCTGCTTCTCTTCCAATCTTGCATTAACGTCCTTCATCAGAAGATCAATGATGCCTCCCACGTTCTCTCTGGTTAGTGGCTTAAAGAGAATGGTTTCATCAAGCCGGTTCAGGAATTCAGGCCTGAAGTGCGCCCTCAAGTCTTCCATGACAGCCTTCTCTGCCTCAGGCTTTATGTTGCCGTCAGGTGAAATGCCGTCCAGCAGATACTGCGCGCCGATGTTGGAGGTCATGATCAAAATGGTGTTCTTAAAGTCCACGGTACGTCCCTGTGAGTCTGTAATGCGCCCGTCATCCAATACCTGTAACAGCACGTTGAACACGTCGGGATGGGCCTTTTCGATCTCGTCGAAAAGTACCACGCTATAGGGCTTTCTGCGCACGGCCTCCGTCAGCTGGCCACCCTCCTCGTAGCCCACGTATCCGGGAGGTGCTCCGATGAGTCTGGATACGGAGAACTTCTCCATGTATTCGCTCATGTCCAGTCTCACCATGTTGCTCTCGTCATCAAACAAAGCGGCCGCCAGTGACTTTGCAAGCTCCGTTTTTCCGACGCCGGTAGGCCCCAAAAACAGGAAGGAACCGATGGGCTTGGATGGATCCTTGATCCCGGCCTTGGAGCGGATGATTGCCTCAGTCACCTTCTGCACGCCTTCATCCTGACCCACAACCCTCTTATGCAGCTCCTCGTCCAAATGCAGGGTCTTATTTCTCTCACTCTCCGTCAGCTTCGAAACGGGGATGCCGGTCCAGCGGCTGACGATCCTGGAGATTTCCTCCTCGGAAACCTTTTCGTGAACCAGAGACAGTTCGCCGTTTCCCACCTTTTCTTCCTCAGACTGTAACTGCTTTTTCAGGGCAGGAAGCTTTCCGTAGGACAGCTCTGCAGCCTTTTCCAGATTTCCCTCCCTCTGGGCGATCTCAATCTCGGAATTTACCTGATCGATCTCCTCCCGGAGCTTGCTCAGCTTCTCCACGGAAGCCTTCTCGTTGTCCCACTGCGCTTTCTTCTCCGCGAAATCAGCCTTCATCTCCGCCAATTCCTTCTGCAGCTCCTCCAGTCTCTCCTGACTCAGGCGGTCATCCTCCTTCTTCAGGGCTGCCTCCTCGATCTCTAACTGCATGATCTTGCGCGAGGTTTCATCCAGCTCGGCGGGCATGCTGTCCAGCTCGGTCTTGATCAGGGCGCAGGCCTCATCCACCAAGTCAATGGCCTTGTCGGGAAGGAATCTGTCCGTAATATATCTGTGGGACAGGGTCGCCGCGCTCACAAGGGCATTGTCCATAATCTTTACGCCGTGATAAACTTCATATCTCTCTTTGATGCCTCGGAGGATGGAAATGGTGTCCTCCACGGTGGGTTCATCCACCATGACGGGCTGGAACCTTCTCTCCAGCGCCGCATCTTTCTCAATATACTGACGGTACTCATCCAGCGTCGTTGCGCCAATGCAGTGCAGCTCGCCCCTGGCCAGCATGGGCTTTAACATGTTCCCCGCATCCAAAGCGCCGTCCGTCTTTCCTGCTCCCACGATGGTATGCAGTTCGTCGATGAACAAAATGATCTGGCCGTCACTGTTTTTTACGTCCTCCAGCACGGCCTTCAGTCTTTCCTCAAACTCGCCGCGGTACTTCGCCCCTGCTACCAGCGCTCCCATGTCCAGGGCAAAGATTCTCTTGTCCTTTAAGCCCTGGGGCACGTCTCCGCGGACAATCCTCTGTGCCAGTCCTTCCACCACGGCCGTCTTGCCGACGCCGGGTTCACCGATCAGCACGGGATTGTTCTTTGTCTTTCTGGACAAGATGCGGATCACGTTACGGATCTCATTGTCTCGTCCGATCACGGGATCCAGCTTCTGGTTTCTCGCTTTCTCCACCAGATCCTGACCATATTTTTCCAGCGTGTCATAGGTCGCCTCGGGATTATCACTGGTCACCCGCTGGTTCCCGCGCACGGTGGAGAGCGCCTGAAGAAATCTCTCCTGCGTAATGCCATACTCCTTAAGGATGGCTGCAATCTCCCGGTTGGGATTTTTCATCATGGCGAGGAAAAGATGCTCCACGGAAACATATTCGTCCCCCATGCGCTTTGCCTCGTCCTCCGCCGTGATCAGCGTCTTATTCAGATATTGGCCCACGTAAGGGTTTCCGCCCTGCACCTTTACCCGCTTTTCCAGTGCCTGTTGGGCCCTGTTCAGAAAATGCTCCTTTTGGATCTCCATTTTCTCGATCAGCTTTAAGATCAGACTGTCTTCCAGCTGAAGAAGGCTCACCAGAAGGTGCTCCTGTTCAATTTCCTGATTACCGTATTCCACGGCCAGCCTTTCACAGCCTTCCACGGCCTGCATGGATTTCTGCGTAAACTTTTGAATGTTCATACTCCTTACCCCCTTCCGCTTTGTTTAGTTCTTCACCCGCAACAAACGGATGCAAACGGAAAATCTTTCCTTCTTTGTTCTATAACATGTATAACACATCTATCTTTGGAATGCAATTAAAAAAATATAAACAATTTCAGAATTATTTCTAACAAAAAACCTTTCCCCCGTCCAGGGAAAGGTTCTTGTATCTTAAGGCAGATAGACGCACAGTATTTCATGCTCTTTTGTCCGCTTTGCACCGTAGACGTATTCGCCGTGCTCCGCTCTGATCACCTCTTCATAGGCATCCTGTTCAAGAATGCAGGCGTGAAGCTTTTGGCCATAGGCATTCCATGCCTCGATCTCCGTGCCGCCGCGGTTAATGACGTTTCCTCCGGTGATGATAAATTTGTCCTCACCGCCTCCAAAGGTCTGTCCTCCGCCGGACAATACCTTCACGTCCACTATGCCGCCGGAAATCTCCGTTGTGACTTTACCTCGAGAGGAGCCGATGCCCGTGGCAACGGAGCCTTCTCCATAGATTGTCAACGTACAGTCCCTGCTGGCAGTACTGCCCGTCCCGGCAAAGGATCCCACTACGCAGCCCGTGTCGCAGTGAATGGCCGCAAGGATTTCTCCTTTTTCAAGCGTTACGGAAGCATCGTCACCGTAAATTGTACCAATGGCCACGGCCTTCTCACCGTCAGCCGTCACGTTTAAGCATCCTTCGGAATATATTTTCGCCTTTCCGCGCACGGTGCCGATGCCAAGAGATTCGTTTCCGGACTCTTTGACCATAACCCTTGCATCTAAGATCTCAATCTGTGCCTCCCCGGCAGAGCTTCCTATGCCGATAACGGAAATGCCGGAGCCTGCCACTTCCAGGTGGCCGCTGCGTATGCTGATGGGTGAGGAACTGTAGCCGCCTCCGACGCCGGCGAGCTTGTCTCCGGAGGAAATGACCTTGATCCGCCCCGTATGTTCAAAAATGATCTCGCCGTAAGGATCGTCGTATCTGGCGCCGATTCCCACGGTGTAGGTGTCGTTACTGTTTATCAGCAGGGCTCCGTCGCCCGTGATCTTCAGTCTTGCATTGGCCGGTACCCATATGCCGTTCTTGTTGATCGTGCTGTACCCCTTAAGGCAGATCTCAACGTTGCTGCCCTTTCCAAGCTGGATGGCAGGCTCATCGATCCCCGTCAGGTTCACGTCCGTAAAGGTGAGCTTTACGTCCGCATTGTCTGCAATGCGGAGCACAAGGTTTACCATGCTGTCCTTCTTTCCGGTAAGGAAAACCGTGCCGGAGATCACGTGAACGTAGGTATATTTTTTCAGGGCAAGGTCCACTAGATTTATCATCTCTCCGTCCTTCGCGGCATAGACCTTATGCTCACCCTTATTGTAAACGGAAAGCGTCAGGTTCTCGTTGATGATCTCATCCCGGATGCGCTCATCCACGCTTTCAACCGGTATCTCACCGGGTCTGCCCGTGTAAAAGCCCTGGATCAGATCCACGCCAAACTCAATGACCGTGCGCAACTCGGCCTGCGTTTCCACGCCCTCCGCCAATACCTTGATACCGTTCATGGCTGCAAAATCAATGGTATTTTTTACAAACATCTGCTTATTTACGTCTGCGTTGATTCCGCTGATGAGATAATGATCGATCTTGATGATCTGGGGCGTATAACGCAGAAGATTTACAATGTTGGAGTGCCCCGTCCCAAAGTCATCAATGGCGATCTGCACGGAACCGATGCCGGCGCTAAAGCGCCTTATGGCTTCCATTTCCTCATCCGTACTGGTATCCTGCTCCGTCACCTCAAACACCACGTCCACAAGATAATCCCGGTACTTTTCCTTTAGCTCCACGCACTCTTCCTCGTTAAGGAAATGGTTGGGAATGGTATTGATAAATATCTTCTTCCCGTGGAAGCTGTCATGCTCCTGCGAGAAATGCCGCAGGATGTTAAAGAGCGTTGCGTGCTCAATCTCATTGAGTCTGTTATACTCCCGGGCCGCCTCCAGGATCTCCATGGGCGCCAGATTAATGCCACCCTTCGTGCGCATCAGCGCCTCATAACCGTAAACCTCGCCGTTTCTTGCATCAAGGATGGGCTGATAATGATACTTGAAAAGATTGTTCTCCAGCAAAAGATTAAATACGCCAAAATAATCCGCAGGTGAATAATTCACCAGCGTCTTTTCCGTCACGGTCCTCCGCATGCGGTTCAGGAACATTTCATTGGATGCATATTTTACAAATGCGCCCAGAGATCCGCTCCATCCGGGGTCAGCCACGGTACATCCGCTGCTGATCTCCACCGCAAGATCCCTGCCGTTATCCCGGGAGTACTCCGCAAATGCCTCCCGGACGGTACGGTCGATCTCGGCATTTACCTCGCTCGCCGTCTCATGGGTGCGGAAAGCCTGGATCAGCAAGAATTCACTCTCGGAATTTTTAGCCAAAAAGGCTTCCTTGCCGCGGAACCGCTTTAGCTTGTGTGCCAACAGATTGATCACGTCCTCGATCACGGACATGCCGTGATTCTCGTAGATCAGCGCATACTGGGGGATGGCAAAAATAGATACGGACAGCACCTTTGCGTGATTGCTTTCCTCCGCGCTGAACTGTTCAAACCATCTCGAAGCTCCCTTCAGGTTTGGAAGTCCCGTCAGGGCATCCCGGTAAATGGCCCCCTCCAGGTTACGCATCATCTCCCGCTGCTTAAACTGGTTGATCAGGGAATTGCTCACAAGATTTGCCAGCCGCACGATCTTTTTCAGTTTATAATTAATCCCTCCCACGTAGGAGGTCTTCACGGCGTAATATCCGCAGTAAAAATCCTTGGAATAGACGGAGGTTATGACATAGCAGCTCTCATCCTCCATCCAGTCCCAAGTCTCCGGAAGCATCTCCCCGTCATCCACGTATTTCAGTTTCCGGTCCACGTCATAAGCGCACGGAACCGCCACCGTGCGGCGATCCGGCCATTTTTCCGCAGACGCGATCTTCATGAACTTACTTCCGACGCAGAGCCAGGAATCCTTAACGATAAACCTGGAGAGGGGTTCGAACAGATCCCCCACCTCTTCTATGTTCAGCATGGTCTCCGTCTCCGACGTCACGTAATCCTCATGTGCCTCAATGGATTCCAGAAGGTCATACAGCTCCGCAGCAGCCTCGTCCCTTTCCTTGGGCTTGGGGACAATGCATCCGCAGCTCTCCGAAATAACGGTAGCATAGGGTATGTCATACCGGACCTCCACGGTCTCTCCCGCAAAAGTCCGGGCCAATACCTCAATGC
>ONSO01000053.1:14811-20725 GCA_900320485.1 uncultured Lachnospiraceae bacterium
GCAAGTGGTTAGCTTTGGAAAATAATAATCCACGGCCGGCACGCCGTCAAAGCCCGTAACGATCACGTCGCCGGGAACGCCGTAGCCAAGCATTTTTAGTTTCTTGCAGACGCCAAAGGCCATGTAATCATTGGCACAGATAATGGCCTTGGGCAGCTTTCCGCTGACTGCCAGCTCTTCCGTAATGCGCATGGCCGGCTCATCCCAGTAATCGCCGTACCCCATCCGCGTTTCATCCACGAGAATCCCGTTTTCCCGAAGCACCTCGCAATAATACCGGTACCGCAGGTCCGAATTGTGATCCCCCTTTCGTCCGGCCATAAAGAAAAGGTCCCGGACGCCGTGATCCCGGATCACGTGCCTCACCAGCTCCTGAAAAGCCTCCCTGCAGTCATTGCAGACACTCACGCACCCCTCTGCGAAGCCGTTCAATATCACGACGGGAACCTTATGGTCAAGGGCAGTCTTTGCTATCTCATTTACCACGCCGTCATTCATAAAATGCTCCGCACAGATAATAAGCCCGTCCACGATGCCATAATCGATCCGGTCATATACCGTCTTTGCGCCACGGCCATATACGTCATCCTTATAAAAATCCTCTATGCTGTTAAAGCAAACCAGCTTATATCCCGCGTCCTGGGCTGCCAGATTCATCTCATCCACAAGGGCTCCGCGAACCCTGTCATGAATTTTGGTCACGCACAGGCCGATCACTTTTTTATTTCCAAGCATACGAACCTCCAAGGGTTACCCGCCACTTTTGTTCTTTCAGAGCGTTTCCGAGCTTCTGTTTTTCCATCCAATTCACCATAGTTACATTTTACTAAAAAAAAAAGAAAATCATCAACCAGAACTATAGTTTTTTAACAAAATTGTTACCGTTTCAAAATCCGGGACGCCTGCCGAGGTCAATCCACCCAGAATAAGGCTTCGCCCGCCCGTACTTCCCGCGCCTCCACCATCTGAAGCTGGTTACCCTCCTCCCCCTTTGCAAGAAGGTATACGGCCGTGTCATCGCACTCTCCGCTCAGCTTCTCTCTGTCATACTCCAAAAGCAGTTTCCCGCGGCGGATGATCTCTCCCCGGATCACGCGCGGCCGGAAAAACCTGTCCAACAGATCATCCTCGCTGTTGCAGGCCCGCACCTCCACCTCCCCTCCCCAGTCCGTCATGATCAGGAAGGCATTGCCTCTTGGTGCCACCGACAAAACCCTGCCGGAGCTTGGCGCATAGAGCCTCGATTCCGTCGTGACGATCCGCGCGCCGGTCTTTCCCTCCGAAGAAACCTTCTCTATGGTGCCTCCGGCGGGGCTTGCCAAATAGCGGACTCCGGGCAGGATTCTTTTCCGTACGTTGCCCCCGCTGCCTTCCCCGCGGGCTTTTCCGGAGTTTCCCTCTCCGTCCCGCCTGGCGTCAGCATCGCCTTCCTCCTTACCCAAAATACCCCAGTTTCTGCTTCTTCCGTACCAAAATCCGAAATATGCCGTAGCACTTCCCATGAGAATGCCATACCAAAGTGGGATCATCATCCGCCAATCCTCCTAGTTTCCCCTTGTCGTTAGACTTTATTTCCACTTCTAGTTTGTCCCTTATTTGTGAAAATATACCAAATAATTCACGAAAAACAAAAAATTGATTGACATTTTCCGTAGAGAATACTATACTTTAATAGGATTCTAAAAGATAGTCATTGAACTCACATATTTTTGTAAGTCATCATTCGCCGACGCGAACCTGGCTACGAAGTGCAGAGTGCAAATGATCCCGGGCAGTTTCCAAAAGATCTCCGAAAGATCATTGAAGAATGATGGTTGACAAAAATATGTGATTTTTTTGTCCTACGTTTTAGAATTACTAAACCTAAAACGGGCTATGCCCCAAATAAGAAGGAGGTACCAAAATGAACAACGGTACAGTTAAGTGGTTTAACGCACAGAAGGGTTATGGATTCATCACCAACGATGCAACCGGCGAGGAAGTATTCGTACATTTCTCCGCTATCAACGCTGAAGGCTTCAAGTCTCTTGAGGAAGGCCAGAAGGTTACCTTCGACACCGAGTGCGACCCTCAGAACAGCAGCAAGATCCGCGCTACCAACGTAACCGTAGTAGCTTAACATCGATCTGACATCTGCAAAAACGTAAAGTGCCGGGCTTTTGGCCCGGCACTTTTTTCATTTTATTTTCCAAACATGACGTTTTCATTTCCAAACATCTTTGTCAAAATGGTTACCAGAATCCCCGTAACGACTATGTTTGTTCCGATGGACGCAAGGCACGTGATAATGTCCCTCTCAAATCCAAAGATTCCTGACATACTCGTGACGGAATTCAACATGGGAATAAAGCAAACGGTCTTTCCGCCAAAGTCCACGCCAAGCATGGGCAGCAGACTAACAAGAATGACCACGATCATAAAAGGTGCCATCATGGTCGTTGCTTCCTTTACGCTCTTTGCATATGCGGAAATGATGGAGATCACGGAAACCATGACAAGCACGGTGGAAATGATCACCAAAAAGAGCATTACGTAGTCCAGTGCGCCATAAGACATGGCGGCGCTCACGTCCACTTGGTCTCCCATCATCTTCGGCAGGGAGAGCGTGGTTCCAAGGAAGCTGGAAATGCCTGCCATTAAGGCAATGAAGCTAAGGCTGATGACCTTTCCAAGGGCCAGGGCGCTTCTCTTCATGGGCGTAACCAGTAGCGTTGCTATGGTTCCCCTTTCCTTCTCGCCGGCAATGGATTCCGGTGCGACGCCGGATACGCCGCTGAAGATAAACGTCATGATCAGCATGGGAAGCATTCCTGCCAACATCTTGCTCATCATGCCGCTCTCCGATCCCTGATCAAAATTCCCGTAAACCCCCGTCTCCGCACGGTTAACGTCGAACTTATTGACCATCTTCTCTTCCCAGAAATCCAGCCCGTTCATGACCCGCTCATGCGCCGCCATGGAATCGCTCTTTTCGGAGTTGTAATATATTTCGATCTGAGGCGCATTTCCTGCCGTTATCCCCTGCTGATAAGCATCCACGTCTTCCATAAAGCCTTCGGGGAAATACACCAGGATATCCTTCTCCCCATCCTCGATCTCCTTCAGGATCCGCTCCTGATCCGCAGGATTGCCGTCCCAGTCTTCCCATTCGATCTGCGCCCCCTGGAAAAGATCATTCTTAAGCGCCGCCGGCATGTTCACGGCGTAGGCCTTTGCCACGTAATCGTCCGCCGTGGTAAACTGCTTCATCATGCCGTCTCCCATAAGGCTATACATCAGATAGATCATGAGTCCGGGCATGATCAGCGTTGTAAATACCAGTCTTTTATCGCCAAAAAAGCGTGCCAGTTCCTTTTTTATGATCGTGATTACGTTACTCATCAATCTTACCTACCTTTTCCTCATAAATTTCAAAAAACCGATCCTCCAGCGTCTTTCCGGCACAAATCCCCTCCAGAGTATCGCAGATCACCATTTTCCCGTTGATGACAATTCCTACCCTGTCACAGATCTTCTCGATCAGGCTGAAAATGTGGGTAGACACGATAATGCTCTTTCCCCGGGCCTTTAAGTCCAAGAGGAAATCCGTGACCACCTTTGCCGTAAGCACGTCAAGTCCGTTGGTGGGTTCATCAAAGATCACCACGTCAGGGTCATGTACAAGACTTACCACAAGGCTCACCTTCTGCTTCATGCCCGTGGAGAGGTTTCCCACCTTCACCTCTGCGAAACGGTCAATTCCAAAGCGCTCAAACAGCTCCTTCTTCCTCTTTGCCGCCGTCTGGGGATCCACGCCGTATAAGCCGGCAAAGAAATCAAACTGGTAATTGGGCGTAAAGAAGTCCTCCAGCTTTAATTCGCTGGTCAAAAATCCAATCTTGCCGCGAACCTGCTCCGGCTGCTTTACAATGCTGGCGCCGTCCAGAATGGCATCTCCGCCGTCGGGTTTTATCAGCGTTGCCAGCATGCGCAGCGTCGTCGTCTTTCCGGCGCCATTGGGACCCAGCAGTCCAAATACCTCGCCCTTATATGCCGTGAAGGAAAGTCCGTCCACGGCCACCTTCACTTTCTCTTTCGTTTTTTCAAGCTTCTGCTGCTTGGCAGACAGCTGAAAGGTCTTTCGCAGATCCTTTACCTGTAATAATTCTTCCATGTTGCCTCCATTCCTTGCTTCTCGTTTATTTCGTGAACACTTCTTCCGGGATCCGATCTGCCATCCGCGCGTTGATTGCTTGGCTCCCTATGGAAACCATCATAATACCCTGTTTACAATTTGTCAAGTATATTTTACTTTTTTATTCTAAAAAAGAGCCCCCTTGATAAAAAGGAAGCTCTTTCGTTTTTTATGATTTACTGAACAATGTCCTCATCACCAAAGGGATCGCCACAGTCAGGGCAGAACTTCGGAGGATTCTTGGGATCTTCGGGTACCCAGCCGCACTTGTCACACTTATACTGAGGAACGCCAGCGGGCTTCTTGGTGCCGCAGTTCGTGCAGAACTTGCCCTGGTTAACCGCGCCGCAGCTGCAGGTCCAGCCGGCGGGAGCTTCGGGCTTCTTGGTGCCACACTCAGGGCAGAAGTTTCCGGATACGGTTGCGCCGCAGCTGCAGGTCCAGGTATTTGCCGCAGCGGAGGGTGCCTTCATGGCGGGCTGCTGTACGGGCTGCTGCGCTGCCTGTTGCTGCTGCATTGCCTGCCCCTGTGCAAACAGGCTGTTGACGTTCAGTCCGCCGCCTGCCTGCTGCGCCGCATTCATGCCCATGAATGCCATCATGGGACCTGCGGAAGTATTGGATGCCGCCATCTTCATGGCATCTGCCTGTGCAACGCCTGCGTAAGCTGCCAAACGGGTAGGATCAGCGAAGGCTGCATTCTTCTGCAGCTCCTTGATCATCTTCTCGTCTTCTTCATCCGCAGTCACGGAATTCATGCCGAAGGAAACAACCGCGATACCTCTCTCCTTGCCCCAAAGGTCAGAAAGGAGATTATTCAGCTCTTCGGTGATCTCAGGCGTATGTCCGGGCAATTCGGAATAACGAACGCCCTTTGCGGAAATCCTTGCAAAAGCGGGCTGCAGCTTGGTCTGGATCTCAGACTTCAGCTGGGTGTCGATCCTGGAACGCTCATATCTCTCAGTTACGTTACCGCATACGTTAGTATAGAAAAGAATGGGGTCTACAATGCGATAGCTATAGTTACCAAAGCATCCGATGGAGATGTTAGGCGCCCCGGTCACGATCGGAATGACCGTGATATCCTCGCATGCGCACTGGAAGGGGGACGTGGAGAACGATACCCGGCCGCCGCGCTCAGCGGTCTCGAGCGGGACCACCCAGTAGATCCTCTCGGGGATGTCGACGATCTCGACCGTGTCGGGGACGAAGTCGGCCTTGGCGAGGGGGCAGACCGCCTCTCCGATGACCTTGTACGGGATTACCTTCCGCTCGGCGATCATCTTGGCTGCGGCCTCGGGGGTGTCGTGCATGCCGATCTTGGCATGGAACTCGCCGGACGCTACTTTCTCGGGGGTCTCGGCCATGCCGAGCGCCGAAGACCCCACATGGCAGGATTCGTCCTCGGCCGCCATCGCGAGGCAGGCGCCGTTCTTGGCGGCGAACACCGCCTGGCAGTGGCTCATCTGGGCCTCGGGGCGGGAGCAGCATGCCGGGAACTCCTCCCCCTCGCGGATGAGCTTCACCGCTACGGGTTCATGCCTCAGTTTCAGCGCATCTTTCAGCTGCTGCGCGTAATTCTTGTTCGTGTCCAGGAGGGTCTCTCCGGTGCAGGTCATGATGGCATCATTGCGTTCCGCAGATTTAACGTTGAATATCCGTTAACTATAGTTTCGGACACTGCCCGCCGCCGATATGGCCCGGAACGCGCGTTTCGAACAGAGCGGACCGCGAATTATC
>ONSO01000218.1 GCA_900320485.1 uncultured Lachnospiraceae bacterium
TGGGGATTGGCCTTCTCCACGTTCTCGTCGCAAATGACGTCGTTGATGGCTTTGCCGAAGCTGAACGCCTGGATGCGGCCACCGATACGGATGGCACCGCCGCGCAGGCCCAAGGCCTCGAAATTGACAAAAGCCTCCTGCAGGGCACGCCATTCCCAGTAGATGCTGGCATCCGTGTCCATGCGGGACCGGCACCATTCCTCGCCGAAATTCAGGCATTCGGCGTAGTTCTCCGGATTGATGAGTTCGAAGGTATAATCGGGATTTGCCTTTTTGAAGGCATTGTAATGATTCTTCTGCCCGTGAAACTTCCGTCCCGACAAAGTCGCCAGATCCTTTTGCAGGTAGACATAATCCCAGCTGTCCCGGTCTTCTACAAATTCTTCCTCAAAAGCCAGCTTCCCGAGACGCTCCAGGGAGGACTCGTAAATGCCGTGGAACTCGAAGCCGCCGCCGTGATACTCCTTCAAATCACGGACGAGCCGCGACAGGTCTTCCTCCTTCCCCCCGAAGGGCTGAAGGAAAATGCCCAGAAAATGACAGACACCAGCGTAACCGTCTTGAGCGCCCTCTTAAACATGTCAAAACATTTGATCCAAGCTTCCTTGATGATATATTTCCAATGGGCCTTATGGTAAGGCGGCAGCTCCATGATCATCCCGGCGCGATTTTCCTCCGATACCAGTGACTTTCCAAATATCTTCGATACGATAAACATAAGGACAAAGATATATGCGATGATCCCAATGCAGACAAGCGCGGTTCCCCATGCCGGGAAGAACATTCCGGAAACTACGGGAATAATACTCCAGATGGAGGCGCAGGGAACGGCCCAGACCACCATCATGGTAAGCATCTTCTGGCCCCAGTTGTCCATCACCCTTGTTCCGCTTGCGCCGCCGATGGTACAACCCATGCCCATCAGAATGGGAGCCACTGCTTTTCCCTGAAGGCCTAATTTAGAGAGCGCTCCGTCAAATTGATATGCGGCTCTCGCCAGAAAACCGATCTCCTCAAGAAAACCAAATACAATGTTTACTCCAAAGACAAAGGCTGCCATGGAAATACAGAAAAAAATGGTGTTTGGTATGATCAGGCTAAACACGGAAACCAGCCATGGATGTACGTTCAAGCTCGTAAGTCCCTTTGCGATGGGGCCTCCGAGGAGCTTTGGCAACATTCCGGCCACGCTCATAAAAGGAGACATGATCATCATGGCTGCCAAAAAGCCCACCAGAATAATGCCAATGGTCACAATCTTTCCCCAGAAAGGACGAAGGACCAGATTGTCCAATTTAGTAAGTTTATAACCGGAATGCGACACTGTCGTTACGCCCTCCAGCATTTTATCGATCCACGCGAACTTTTCATTTCCCGCAAGACGCGTGCCCTCTTGTTTGTCCCCGGAGATGCTCGGCGCAGTGATCAGCTTGTGAGGTTTTTTCAGTTCCTTTGCGATCAAAGCTTTCAGCTCCTCATACCCCTTGCCGTCCGCAGCGGTAAATGGTACCACCGGAATGCCAAGGCGCTCTGCAAGGAGCCTGTCATCTATCTTTTTCCCCTGCCCCGTTGCGACGTCCATCATGTTCAGGATCAGAATTGCCGGCACGTTCATTCCAGCGAAATCCGCCAACATGTACATGCTTCTCTCTAGCTGAGAGGCATCCACAAGCACGCATACCAGATCTGCCTCCCCATTCTTGATAAACTTCTCCGTAATGATCTCTTCATCCGAATTACCCGAAAGACCATAGCTTCCCGGAAGGTCGATCACCGTATACTTATCGTTTTGATAACCATAAGTACCATCTTTTTTTTCCACCGTCTTGCCGGGCCAGTTACCCACGTGCTGACGTGATCCCGTCAATTGGTTAAAAATAGTTGATTTTCCTGAATTTGGTTGTCCCAATAAAGCGATCCGATTCATGCCTTCACCTCCGCAACTTCCATTTTCTCGCAATCCTTTCTATTTATGGCAAGAAGCGTCTCCCTCACGTAAACAAGCACCGGCATCTTCTTGTCATTTTTCACGACCTGAAAAGGCGCTCCCTCCGTAAGTCCAATGGCCGTAATGCGATTAAGAAAACGTTCATTCCCGTCCAACCGTTTTACGGTTCCGTTCGTACCTGCCTGCATCTCACTCAGCTTCATTTTCCATCATTCCTCCTTCTTATTTTCAAGCGAGCAGTGCGGGCAGCCCCCGGAGCATCCCGGACAGCCACAGCCGCACCCTCCCTTTTTTCTTTCCTTTACCTTACTCACTATGATTGCGACTATGATGACGGCCAGCACAATGCTGACGCAAATGGTAGCCGCATTATTTATCAGCCATTCCATCTGATTCGCGCCTCCTTTGGTTAGTTACAGCTAACCCAAACTCTTAATAAATGCCCCACAGATCCCGTGGGGCTCTGAAGCGTGTTAAGCGTACAACTTTCCCACCTGTTTGTCAAGTACTTTTCGCTCTACTGCGCAGTCCTTTTCGCTCAACTGTGCAGTCCCTTTCCATCATGGTCTGCGCATAAGTTTCTCATTCATGACCCACGCAAAAGCCTTGGCCGTCCTTAGATCCGCATCCTTAAAATGATTTCCCTGATTCCACTCCAAAGTACACTCTGCGCCTTGAGACGTAAAGATTTTCTCCAACTCCCTGATGCAGTCTCCCACCGTCGCCATCACGGGATTTCTTGTCTTTTCCTCCCTGTCTCCAAGGCTTAAGTATACTCTTTTGCAGGCGATCTCCCGTTCCTTTGCATGATCCAAAAATCCCGGAAACCACGCGGATGGGGAAGCTGCCGCGACGCCTGCAAACGCGTCCGTTTGCAAGGCTGCCCACAGGGCGAATAGACCTGCCAGGGAATAGCCGCCAATGACGTAGGTTTTTTCCCGGTCCTCACAAAGCTTTAGGATCTCCTCCAGCGTATTTTCCGCTCCGCCGCTAAACGCTTCCGCGCCAAACACGGCTGGCGCCTCCCAGGGAGAAAGATCCCCGTTCCAATTTTTCACCTTGCACGCGATCAGGCAAAAATCCACTTCCGACAGCCGCCTGATCTCTCTTATTTCGTTTTCCATGCCCGCCAGGTCATGCTCATCCACGGGCTGGATCAAAACCAACTCCGCGGACGGATCTCCATATTTGCTTATTATCAAAGTTTTCTTTCCTTCCGATGAATTCCGTGTTAATATGTAGTCAAGTATTTGAAACGACCGGCATTTTTATAGTCTGCGTTTCCCAAGGAGGTTCCCATGAATGATCCCATCCGTTGTAACAATTCCAATCCCGTCTGTCTGATCACCGGCGCATCCCGCGGCATCGGCAAAGCCATTGCCAAAACCTTTGCAGCCGCCGGCTATGACCTTGTGCTGACCTGCTCCAAGACCTTGCCGGAATTAGAAGCATTCGCAAGAGAACTGGAAACCTCTTTTGGACGTCCCGACCAATCTGCAGGCAACGCGCCTGACTCAGTACCTCCCGCCATACGTTGTAAGGCCTGCCAGGCGGATGCAGGCGATCCGGCGCAGATGGCTGCCATATTTCAAGGCTTATCACGCCTGGACGTGCTTGTAAATAATGCAGGCATTTCTTACGTGGGCCTTCTTCACGAAATGAGTCCCGAAGAATGGCGAAACGTCCTGTCCACAAATCTGGACTCCTGCTTCCATGCTTGTAAGGGAGCCATTCCCCTGATGCTTCAGCGTCATGCAGGAAGGATCATCAATGTTTCTTCCGTCTGGGGCAACGTTGGTGCTTCCATGGAAGTTGCATACTCTGCTTCCAAGGGTGGCATTAACGCCTTCACCAAGGCCCTTGCCAAGGAACTGGCC
>ONSO01000052.1 GCA_900320485.1 uncultured Lachnospiraceae bacterium
CACTCCTTTGTGATTGTTTTTGTTTGGTCGCAATAACTATACCACAAAAGAGGCATCCTCTGTTATTTTTTTAAATTCCTACAAAAACTTTACGCTAGCAAGGAGTCGCGCAAGCGACCCCTTTGAAAATCTTTCCTGCCGGCTTCCCGCCATGACGTTAAGAACTATCTTCCCTGCTCTGTCACGTATGCTTCCTTCCACTCTTCCTTTCCCTGCAGGGCATGCTCGAGGGAACAGGAAAAGACGTGCACCTTCTGAAAGCAAAAATGGTTTTCGACTCCCGCCTCATACATTGCGTTGCTCCTCATCTCTTCTGCCTGACTGCTGAATAAAAAGTATAATTTCCCGTTATTGATCTTGTAGTCCCGATAGAGGGTTGCCGCAGTCATGGTACCGGTGCCGCCAAGGATTTTTTCCCCATATTCCGTTGTTTTGTCAAGAGAATCCAGGGGTGCCTTCACCCTTGCCAAAAGCGTTCCCTCAAGATCATAAAAGCACGCCACGTTTTCAAAGCCAAGGAAAAGCTTTCCGTCATATAGAAAGGCCGTTTTAATGCCGCCGTAGCTTACTCCATCCTCATTCAGGCGGATTTTGATCTCTTCTTCCTCAAGGACCTCTCCCGTCTCGGCGTCTAAGGCAGTGAACCAAACCTCGCCCTCCGGCGCGTCATTGTCAAATCCATAAACGCGATCCGCGGAATAGAAAACCGAAACAAATCCCGGACAATCCTTCCCTGATTTCTTTTCTTCTTCCTCCGTTCCGATAAATCCCTTATTCACCTTCTGCAATTCCCTCGCAGAGATTACCCATCTCCTGCTTTTCTGCACGGTGCCGGTTTCTCCAAGGTTAAAATAGACGTAATCTCCCACGGCCGTCAGCCGAATGGGAAAGCTGCTCGAAACGTAAGGTGACTTATAGATTTCTTCCGTCTCTCCGTTCTCGAGATTCATGCGGCATACTCCGGCACCCTTCAGGCCGCTGCTGACGTCCCCTAATTGCAGATAATACGTGATATACGCATATCCGTCATGAATGATAAAGCAACTGTCCTCCGCGTGATCAAAAGGGAAAAAAGTTGAAGATTTTGAGCAATAAATGCTTTGGTCCTTTGTATTCTCCGCCTGGATCACGTTCCCCACCTTGTCCATGGTCGAACCGTCCAGAGAAGCCTTGTAAAGATCGATCGAAACGGTTTTCCCTTCCGTGACCGTTCCCAGAACGTAAATGCTCCCGCCATACAGTACGGAATTATCCGCCCTGAGATTCTTATACGTGGATTCACAATCATTTTCTCCTTCATGGGCGCATTCCGGCTTATCACACAAATAGATCTGCATCCCTGTTTCCTTATCAACATAGGAAAGACATTGCAGTACGTAATACATTTTTCCATGAATGACGCCGCCCTTTCCCTGATTGTAATAATATCCGTCATCCGTCTCCATAATGGCAAAGCTGCCATGATTCCAGGGCGTATCCTCAGTGCAAAACGTTTCTTTTTTTGCTCCGCAGGAAGAAAACAAAAATGCCATTCCGATCGCCATCATCACTATTACAATTCTTTTCATAAAGTATCTCCCCCCTATGGCATCGTTTATCTGAAATACACCCCGTCCAAGAGCTTTAAGGGGCTGAGCCACCAGGCGGCCGGCAGGATCGTTCCCAATAAAACAAGCAAGATCACCGCAAAGCACGATACCCCCATGGCCGTGACCACGTCTCCGGAGCGCCTGCTGATCACGGAGATGAGCAGCCCCAGAAGGCAAGCCATGAACATCCTGACCAGAAAAAGCATGAGTAAGTATCCCCAGATCGGAACGAAAAACTTAAAATCCCGCATAAATCCAATTCCCTGCACGGGACATTTCAGATCCGGAAGCCCTGCGTCCACCTTCGAGACACGCCAAACCTGAATGACGTGCAAAAGCCCGCAGGACAAAGCACTGTAGAAAAGCACCAGCAAGATCTTTAGCACCGTGGTAAGTCTTCTTCCGCGATATGCACTGTGCATGATCTGTTCCACGTGATTCTGCCTGTCAAAGGCAAAAATACCGGCAAGTGCCCCGAGCAGCGCCACCAAAGTAAGGAAAGAAGCCCTCGTCCTCGTCTTTTCATCCCTGTTTAAGAGCAGGTCATAATAAAATGGTGCCACCAGCGTGATCGTGCGTCCCGTTCTTTTTTCATAATCCAGACCGGAATGCAGGTCGTCTATGATGGGCTGAAGACTTTTTTGCTTCCACTGAATCGTTTTGATGGATTCCTGCATCGCCTGAATCTTTTGGAAAGGACATGGCGTTTCCTTTTCCATGATCGCGATCCGGTTTCTAAGACTCTGCTCCGTGTTCTGCAGAATCTCCATGGACCGATCCGCCTTTTGCACGCGTTCCTCCGTGATCTCACCGTGATACTCGATGTAATACATCCTTACGTAAATGTCCACGGGGTAATAGTATTCATACTGCATGGATAAGGCCAAATGAACAAGAAACACCGCCGCAAGGATCACCAGTCCTCTTTGCTTTAAAAGAAGCTTATAACCCTCCCAGCCAAAAAGAGTGTGCTGAATGGAAAATCGCTCCCGCAGCCTTGCAATGAGATCAAAAAGCTTTTCCCCCCTGTGGCTTACGACTACGTACTTTCTGCCATGAATGGCATAGCCGGCCACAAGCACAAAAAGAAACAGGATCCCAAAGATCGTAAGCGTCAGCGGAAGAGCTTCCTTTGCATGCCCAAACGCATTGATGAAGATCACGTCCTTGTAATACTCCTCGCATCGGATCAGAGTAAACAGGTTGACGTAACGAAATCCATTCCAGGAAGAGATCGGCGGGATCAGAAGACCTGCCAAAAGCTCTCCCGTCACGAAAACTGCGGAAAGCAAATATGCCATCATGGTGTTCAGGCACCCTATCAAAGCATAGAACATCACCGCAACGCCAAAGCACCCCGTCATCTTAAGAAAAAGCGACCGAAAAAGGTATGCGCCGATGGTGATCCCATAGGGACATTTCATGAATTCGGGCAGGGACTGAAGACTTCGGGACAGATCCCCCAGACCAAATCCAAAAAGGATCCCGACCAGGTTCGCACCGTAAAAACAGATCGCTCCCACAAAGGTCGAAAACGCTAAAATGGCCATGCGTTGTAAATAAAGCTTCGACCGGCCGCCTATGGTACTTCGCACAAGGTACGTAAGCCCCTTTTTCCGCTCCGCCTGAAATTCCATAACGATCAAAAACAAAAATACCAGTAAAAAGAGATCCGTCAGCTGATACTGGATCAAGAGAACGATGCCGCGGTTCTCGCCGGCCTGCACCCTTGTCTCTCCCAGTGCCCTGTAAAGCTCCGTCGTCTTTTTCAGACTCTCGGAACCGAAGCCGCTCTGATACATGGAAAGCATTCCCATCCTCGAGCCATTCTCCACCGTATTTTTCAAAAAGACCGGATAGCGGTTCAGATACTCCTCTAATCCTTCGCCCTGCAGCGTGATCATTTTTTCGGGATCAATGCTGAGCAAAAACAGGATCAGGTTCATGGCGCACAGGATCGCCAGGATCAGAAACGTCTTCCGGTTAAACACACGCCCTAATTCTCTCATGCATCCTCACCTTTCTTTTCATTGCCATCCTGCGCCTCTGCCTTCCCCTTACTGCTGCTCTCCTCGCGGCCCTCGGCATAGAATAAATACACGTCCTCCAGCGTCACGTCAGATACGGGCACAAAATCCTCCGGCAGCTCCTCCTCGGCGGCCCGGAATACAAAGCCGGCCCTGCGCCGCATGATCTGGCCCTTTCCATAGATCTCCTTCAGACTGCTGACCTCCTCAAAGGTTCCGGTAAACTCCCGTACCTTCCCCTGGATCTCCTCCATCAGCTCTATGGGAGAACCAAATCGGAGAAGTTCTCCCTTTTTCATCAGGATCACCTTCTCCGCGATGCACTCGATGTCGCTCACCACGTGGGTCGCAAGGAGCACCGTCCGGTTCTTTGCCAGCTCCGCGATGTGATTTCGAAGCCGGATCCTTTCCTCCGGATCCAGTCCCGCCGTGGGCTCGTCCAAAATCAGGATCTCCGGGTCATCCAGCATGGCTGCTGCCAGAAGAACCCTCTGCCGCATGCCGCCGGAGTAGGCTCCCAGCTTTTTATGGGCCACCTGCCGAAGGCCCACCAGCTCCAACAGCTCCATGGACTGCTCCTTACACTTCTTATGCTTCATCCCCTTGAGGGATCCAATATAGCGCAGAAACTGCCCAGCGCTGAAATCCTCATACATCCCCTGGAGCTGGGGCGTATATCCCACCTTTTTGCGAAAGGCGGCGCCTAGGGTCAGGATCTCCTTTCCGTTATAGAGGATCTCCCCCTCCGTGCGGGGAATGTTGTCCGTGATAAGATTTAAGAACGTGGATTTCCCCGCACCATTGGCCCCAAGGATCCCAAAAACGCCCTTGTCCAGCGTCAGGTTCACGTCCCTAAGCGCCGTAAAATCTCCGTATTTTTTTGTCAGATGCTTGATCTCCAGCATACACACACCTCTTTCCTTAACAACCTGTATTCTTTGACCCTCATTTCCTTTTCCCTGTCATTGAGCCGTCTGCTCCTTTCGTTGCTCTTCCTCCCTTCGCTGCAAGCTTTCCAAATATTGCTGATACGTAAATTTGTCCTGGATCCGGTAGGCATCGGTCCACACCCCCTTGCCTTGCCTTACGTCCTCCAGAGAGCAGGACAAAACCCGATAGAAATATTCATTTTTGCCACTAAAGATCAAATAGAGCTTGTTTTGACTGATCTTATAATCCATGACCAGATCCTTATCCTTCTCCCCGATTCCCAATAGCTCCTCCGGAACGGCGATCTCACCCAGCTTGTTTCCGGAAAGGTCATAGAAATAGGCACCCTTCCCGTCGGTGACAAGGAGCCCCTCCGGGCTTGGCATGATGGCATAATAGGAAAATCGTCTCGGAGACCGGCGGTCCTTTTTCAAAAGATAGGGCACGTCCGTGTCAATACATTCCTCCTCTAAAAGCTTTCCCGTCTCCAGGTCAAAGGCAAAGATCGAGAGAAGGCCATCCTCTTCTTCCTTCTCCTCATAAGAATGACCCAATAAATATATGCGGTCCTTGGTGATGGCCACGCTTAAAATGCTCTCAGTGAATGCATGATTCCTTCCCCCGAAAGGCAGCCTTGCGTCAGGGAAATTCAGATCCTTCATGGCCTCTATGGTCTTGTCCTTGATGGAATACCGGTACAAGGGAAGCCATTTCGTGCCATTCCCGGCGTACCGCAGAAAATAGACCGCATCATCATATGCCACCAAATTGCTGGGAACGCCGTTTATTTTTCCCTCCATGGTATAGATCTCTTCCGTTTTTCCCGTGGCCAGCTCCATTCTCACGAGCCCGCCTCCCTGAAATCCCTTCTGACCGGTCCCAAACTGCAGGGAATAGGGAAGATAAGCATAGCCCTGATGAATGATAAAGCTTTTGTCATATATGGAGCTGTTATTCATCCCGCCGCCATACAGGCCACCTATTGTCTCCACCTTTTGATTCTGGGCATTTTCCGCTTCAAAGACGGTTCCCACCTTATCAATGCTGCTCCCGTCAAGGGATGCCCGCCATAAGCAAAGACTGACCGTCTCCGTGGTTGGAGAATCCTCTCTTCCTCCAAGCCTTCCGTTTGCTCCCTGTACGCCGTATACGTAAATGAATCCGTCATACAAAACAGTATTGATCACGTTGACGGCCCGATAGGTTGCCACGCACCCGTCATCCGACTCATGCAGGCACTCCGGCTTGTTACACAAAAGGATCGTATTCCCCGACTCTTTTTCATAATAGCGAAGGCAAAGATAAATCTGCGTCGCGTGGCTGGTATACCATCCGGCCTCCGTCTCCATAATGGCATAAGGTCCGTGATTCCAGGGCTCGTCCGATGGAAGTACCTCCTTCTTTCCAAAGACGCTCCCTCCGCCACTGCTTCCCTCCCCGCCGCAGGCCGACAAAAACGTCAAAAGACAAAGCATTCCCGCCAAAACCAGGCAAACTCCTTTTTTCCGTAATAAAAACCATCGTTTCATTTCGAATTCTCCCTTCCGTTCTTTGCAATTCTTTGACTGCGTGCCTAAAACATGGCACGCCCCTCGCTCCGCTTGGGATCTTAGAATTGCTTCGCAATTCTAAGACTATTTTAGTATTTCCTTTAGGGACTCTCAATTAAGAACGGATTAAGTTTGTTTAAGATTTGTTTAAGGTTATTATCACGGCGGCGGCGCCTCTGACTCTGCTCTACCGCAAGTCTAAGTTTTGCATATACTTTTGACTCTCCTCCCAGGTGATGATTCCCTGAATCCGGTAGGCATCCGTCCACGTTCCCTGCTTTTTATAAACGTCCTCCAGCGGACAATACAAAACCCGTGAATAAAAGTTCGACCCATCGCTGAATATCAAATAAAGCTTCTCTTCCTTCTGTCCCGTCTTGGAAGCATCCGCATTTAATTCTTTTTCGCCACCTTGCCCGCTCCCTTTACCACATCCACAAAGTGCAAACACCAGAACTGCCAAGAGTACGACCCCGATGCGCAAGAATCTGTTTCCCTTCATTTTTTGATTTCCTCCAACCGCGAGATCCCTACAAATCCCATTGCCTTTCCTGGCTTCCCGTTTTTTCCGAAACCCACCTCTCATAATTCTTCGATTTTAGTATAACAAATCCCAAAATTAAAAAAACCGCTTCCGTAGAAGCGGTCATTTTTTACGTAGAAGCGGTCATTTTTTAAGCACCCTCCATGGAAAAGAGAATGGATACGGCAAAGATCCGGTCCTTCGTATCAATCTCCAAAGTCCCTCCGTGCTTCGCGGCGATCTTCTCCATCTGGCGTATGCCAAGTCCGTGGTTTACCGCATCCCCCTTATGGGAGACAAACCTTCCGTTTTCCCTCTTGAGTTCCTTATAAGGATTTTCGCAGAAAATGCAGACCATGTCCATCTGGCGCGTCACCTTAAGACTTGCCCACCGATCCTTTTCCGGCAGGTGCTCGCAGGCCTCTAAACAGTTATCCAAAAGATTTCCAAAGAGGGAGCAGAGTTCATAATCGGGAATGCCGACCCGAAGGAGCACGGGATCAAATTCCATGGTCAGACGAATGCCATTTTCCTTGGCCTTCCCATCCTTGCCCATGAGCACCGCATCCAGAACTCCAATGCCCGTTCGCACGGGGGGCTTTGTGGAATCCAGTTCCTGCATGACGCCCTCGAGATAGCTTTGGGCATCCGTCGTCTTTCCCTCCTTTAGGAGCATGGCAACGGCGGAGAGGTGATTGTTCATGTCATGACGAAGAAGTCTTGCCTGGGCATATTTCTCATCCACCTGCTCGAAGTATTGCCTCTCTGCCCTCTCCCTTGCCTCCAGCCTAAAGATGCGAGCCTGACGCGCTGCAAGGAATGCGGCACAGGCAAATTCAAAGATCGCGACGATCGTCAAAAGAATCCCGGCAGGCATGGGCTTATCAAACAGTATCACGTTATTGTATGCGCCAAAACAGTTCTCCGCAAACCCCTGCCCATAAAGCGAAAAGGGGATGCCAAAGCGATCAAGCACCCCTTCCGTCAAAAGGATCGCTCCTCCAAAAAGGATCGACACCCATTTCCTTTTTAAGGAAAAGAGAAAGACGCAGAGGAAAAAAACCGTCATGACCAGGAGACAGCGAAAGAAAAACCGAAGGAGCAGCAGTGCCGCCACGGAGTACAGATCCGCACAGCTGTAAAAACGATCAATGGACTGAATGGGCCGGAAAAGCTCTTCCAGTCCCCAAGTCCATTCGGCTGCTGCCATCTCCGCTCCAAAAATTCCCACGCTGCCAAAGAGTACGGCAAAAACATACCACCAGATCGAGCCGCCCCGCCCCAGGGAAAACGTTTCTCCGAAGGTTCCCTCCTGAAATTGCAGTCGAAAGATCAACCCTGCGGAAATGGCAAACAGAATGCCGATCAGCAGTCCCACTTTTCCGTCCAGATATTTTAGGATCCCCGCGTCCACGCAGGCTCGCAGCTCCAGATTTTCCAAACCGTAAAAGTCCTTGTTTGCCTTTACAAAGAGATTTCGGGTCCCATTTGAAAAGATGCTGACGTTTTTATAATTACTGATATTTTTTTGGATCTTTTTGACATAATTGTCATAGCCTAAAACCCTGTTAAGCCGCCGTTCACAAAGCTGTACCACGCTTAAAACGCTGCCGGCCTGCTCAATGGAATAAGGGTACGTACTTAAAACCTCCTGCACCTCTTCTTCCCGATACACCTTCCAGCCTATGATAACCCTTCGATCCTCCCGAACCTGCCTTAAAACCATGAGATATAAGCTTAGGGCGTTCTCCTCCTCATAAAAGGAAGAAACCCTTCGCCCGGAATAATAGTCCTCGATCATGGTTTTTGCCATCTCGCATTCCTCTTTGGAATATCGGATCCCATCCAAGACAACGTCTCCCTGTATGGAAAAATAGGCAAAGTTCATGATCCCACTGAGTAATAGGAAGAGAATTGCCATGATCCAGATATTTCTGACGCTTTTTCTAAGAATGCTCCTCTTCATGACATTCTCCCTTTAACGGTTTCCAAAACCTTTAACATGACGGCCTTACGTCTTCTCCGGCTCAGGGGAAGAGCGGCGCCGCTGCTCATGATGACTTGATCCGTCCCGATCCTTTTGATCTCCCGGACCTGAACGTAAATGGATTTGTGGATCTCCAAAAATTCATTTTCCGGAAGCTCCGCCGTCACCCTTCCCACGGGCAGGGATGCGTTTACGAATTCCCGCCGGGACGTGACCACCCTTACGCCGCGTCCCTCCGATTCCACCCAGAGAATGTCCCGGAAGGAAAGGATCACGGCCTCGCCCCCGCCCATCTCAAATACAAGGCAGGAATCCTTTCTCTTCTCCCAGAACCTTTGAAGCGCCTTGGGAAGTCTTTCTTCCAGCTTTGACTTGACCACGTAATCCATGGCCTCCACCCCATAACCTTCCGCAGCGCGGCTCTCCATTCCCGTCACAAAAATCAGGGAAACGCCCCGGTCTATTTTCCTGATCTCCTCCGCAACGTTCATGCCGTCACTGTTTTCCAGCTGCAGGTCCAGCAGGATGAGATCATACCTCTCTCCTTCCATAAGAGCCCGTAATAAAGGGGTTCCGTCAGAAAAACAAGTAAGCTGCGCCTCTTCCCCTCTTTCTTCAAAAAAAGTCTTAAGCTGCTTCGATTCGTGATCCACGTAAACCGGTTCGTCCTCACAGATCGCTATTTTCACGTTCCCACTCCTTTTTCACGTACTTTTCTCCGTGAACGCAAAATCCCGCCACCAATACCAGCGTCAACTTTATAATACTCCTCACGGCGTATCAAAGTAAAGAGGTTCACGCACCGGAAACCTACTCCCCAGCGTCATGAAATCCGGGATCCTCCGGAATGACACGCCCTTCGATGGTAAAAACTTCCGTCCAGCTTCCGTTTCCGGAATAAAAATCCTTTAAGGGACACGTGAATACCCTTTTTCGATATGCGTTTGCATTGTATGATATATATCTTGGATCCAACATCTCGTCTGAAAAAATAAGATACAACTTATCATTGCTGATCTTATAGAATACTGCCTTGTCTTCCGTCGACGTGGTACCTTTCTTAAAGGTCAGTCCCGTCTGCTCCTGCGGGAAAGATAATTCTGCGACCTTGTTTCCCTGTCCGTCATAACAATAGCATCCATACAGATTTGCTAAAAAGAGCTTCCCTTCATAGACAAAGGCTGCCCTGATCCTTCCCTGATCACAGCTTACGTCCGTTACAATGGTCTCCTCCGGATGATACTCCCCCGTTTCCCGGTCAAAGGCCCGGAATCTCCACACCGTCGGATTCTTTTTTTCATTTACTTCATAGGACAGCTCATAAACACGATTTTCTCCTAACAGCACATTCATAAGCCAGATCTGATCCTTCGGTTCCTCCACCGTATTCCCGTAAAAATCTTCTACTTCTTCCGTTTTTATATTATAACGCTTTATGCGGCTTCCCTTATATTGTCCATATACCTGAAACCATACGTAATCTCCCTTTGCCATAAGGAAGGCCGGTACTCCGTGATGGACTGTTTTTGCCTCATAAAGTGTCTTTGTCTCTCCCGTCTTTAAATCCATTTTTACAAGACCACCGCCCTTATATTCCTTTGATGCCTGCCCAAAGCGCAGATAATAAGGTATGTAAGCCGCGCCGTCGTGAATGATAAAACTATAGTCGATCAGCTCGAATATTTCTTCAAACATGTCTCTTTGTTTCATCCTGATCTGACTTGTCTTTCCGGATTGATCCATGGGAACTTCGGAAGAGATCACACACCCCACTTTGTCAATGGAAGAACCGTCTAAGGCCGCCTTGTATAAATTTATGGCAACGGTTTTGTCTGCCTGCTCGCCATATTCATTTACTCCGGCCCCTTTTTCCTTCTCCATTCCCAGTATGTAAATGGCTCCTTCATATAAAAGCGCATTGACCACCTGTATGTTTTTATAAGTGGCTTCACAGGCATCATCCCCATTATGCTGGCATTCCGGTTTATTGCATAAGAGAATGGTCTCCCCCGATGCCTTTTCATAGTATCTAAGGCACAGCGCCTGTAAATAATTGCGCTCGTCAGAAAAACTGGAATAATAACCTGTTTCCGTCTCCATAATGGCTTCGAGCCCATGATTCCAAGGCATATCCTTCTCATGCTCTTTTTCCTTTTTGGTCATCTCAAAAAAACTTTCATCCGGATCCCCTTTTTTACCGCACCCGGAAAACGCGCTGAATGCGATCAGAGCCCATGCAAGCACGACGTAAAATAGTTTTCTCTCTTTTTTCTTCATGGCCAAGATCCTCCTCATCTCCAAATCACGTTTTTCATCCCTTATCGCCCCTGTGACACGTAAACCTCACTCCAATTGGCCTTACCCTGAAAAACATCCTCCAGAGAACATGCGAAAACGTGACGCCGTAACGTGAAATAATACGTATCCTCATCTATTGTCTGAAAAACCATGTCTTCATCCACGTCAGAAAAAAGATAGTATAACTTTCCTCCGCTGATCTTGTAATCCTCATAACAACTATCACTCTGTATTCCGCTAAGCTCCTTTCCGATCAATTCCTTCGGCGCTTCCACCTGCGCAAGAAGATTCCCCTTACCATCATAAAACCATGCTTTCTCCTGATCCCCGATGAACAGATTCCCTTCATAGAAAAATATGGCTTTTACGTTGGATCCTTCCGTGATCTTTACCTGAAAGCTTTCTTCTTCCAACCACTCCTTCGTCTTTGCATCGTAAGCCGCAACGCTCAGTTTATCCTTTTCCTCATATGCTTTGGAAACATTATAAATTTTGTCTTCCGAAAACAGGGTGAAGGGATGCTCATATTCCCTTACGTTTCCTTTTTCATCCTTTCCGGTCATTTTAACGCTTTCCACTTCCTTTGTGGAGATCACGTAGCGCCTGGTCTTTCCGCCACTGTTTGTACTGCTCAGCAGAAAATATACGTAATCCCCAACGCCTGCTAAATTGCAAGGCAGTCCGGAAGCCAGGCTTTCCACCTTGTAGATTTCCTCCGTCTCACCCGTGGACAGATTCATTTTTACAAGCCCGGCCTTCAGCCCCATGAGCCCCTTCCCGATCTGTAACCAATAAGGAATGTAAGCAACACCCTTATGAATGATAAAACCGTAGTCCGGCATTTGATTGACGGAATTAAATATGGAAGCAGAACCGGACGGCGTTAAAGAGATCTCCTGCGCTTTTTCATTTTCCACGGAGACCACGCATCCAACCTTATCCATGGAGGAGCCATCCAACGCTGCCTTATACAGGTTTACGGAAACGTTCGTTCCGCTGCTCTCCGCCGCCAGCTCATATATATAATTCCCATATAATGCGTTGCTGATCGGCCTTACGTTTTTATAGGTGGCTTCACAGGAATCACTGCCATTATGGGCACACTCCGGCTTATTACACAAAAGGATCGATTCCCCGGAGGCCTTGTCATAATACCGGAGGCTTTGATAGCCCGGCTCTCTTCCGGTATTCCCCGCAACGTTTACAAAATACCCTGCCTCCGTCTCCATGATGGCATTCACCCCATGGTTCCACTGCGTATCCTCCGGCAGTTCCTTTCCTATTTTTCGCTCCTCCTTCGGGCTCTCTGCCCCGCCTTCCCTTTCTCCACATCCTGCCGCGGCAGTGATACAAAGAACAAACATACAGATCCATGCAAAAAGGCTTACTTTTTTACGTCCCTTCATGACCATCCTCCTTATCCTTCTGCTCTGAGGTTTTTTGGATCCTTGCCAATGATCCGATTAAGATTATTGTAATATAAGGAGTCATTATATTCCATTAAGGACGGATTAAGCTTCTTTAAGATTTGTTTAAGATTCTGCCTGTTCTCATTCCTTAAATTCCTCCGGGTAGTTTTTATATAAATCTCCCATAAGCTGCTCGCGATACTGATCCACAAATTCCGTATTTTGATACTTTTCCGGAATACCGTTAATGATTCTTTCCACCTGTTCCATCAGATATTCCTTAAACGTCTTCTTCCCCTGAAACCGGTAAACATCCATCCAATTATCTCTTCCCTGATAAACGTCTGATAAAGCGCAGGACAAAACCTGGTCATAATTATCAATACTTACGTGAATGTCCACATCAATTGAGGTTCCATAGATCAGGTAAAGTTTTTCGTTACAGATCTTAAATTCAAGGCGAAGTTGTTTTTCCGCATCATTTATGTTTAATTTTTCCCTGGGAACGGCAATTTCTCCTGCCTTATTTCCCTTATCATCATAAACGTAAACGTTTTCCATGTCTCCGATAAAGAATTTCCCGTCATAGTGCATCATCGAATAATAACCCTTGCTTCGGGGACTGAATTTATATTTTCTCTTGGCAAAGGGAATCTGCGTTTCAAAGGATTCCTCGGGAATCACCTTCTGGGTTTCCAGATCAACTGCAAGGACGGCAAGCTGTCCATCCTCTCCCTCCTGATACGTTCTTGCAAGCCAATAAGAACGGCTTTCCGTAAAATAAGGAATTGCTCCAAGATTAGCAAACTCTTTTCCAAAAACCTTCTCCTCGGATTCATCAAACCTGGGATCCACGTTTTCCGTTTTATCCTCCGAAATTACGTAACGATACCAAAAAACATTTCTGGTCTTGGGGTCAAACCGGTGATAATAAACGTAATCTCCGGTGCCAAACAGTAAAGCCGGCGGTCTTTGCTGCAAATTTTCAACCGTTTCAATCTCCTTTGTCGCTCCCGTGGATAGATCCATTTTTATGAGACCGCCGCCCCGAAGCCCCACGCTGCCGCCTCCAAGCTGCAAATAATAAGAAACGTAAGCAATGCCCTTATGGATGATAAAACTATTGTCCTCTTCTTCATCCGAATACTTAAAGAACCCTCTTGTTCTCCTTCCAACTTTTTGATTCTGTATGTTATCCACTTCAAAAACCGTTCCTACCTTGTCAATGGAACTTCCATCCAGCGCCGCCCGATATAAACTTAAGTTCACCACGTTTGTTCCGTCAGAAGGCGTCTGATCATTTTCTTCAATCCCGGACCATCCCAAAATATAGAGATATCCCTCATAAATACAACCATTCACCACTATTAAATTCTGATACGTAGCCTCACACTGATTCCCGCCGTCATGCGTGCATTCCGGCTTATTACACAAAATGATCGAGTTTTTTGTCTCCTTATCAAAATAGCGAAGACACATTTCCTCCCCGAGTCCCGTTACGTACCACCCAAGGTCCGTCTCCATAATGGCAGAATACCCGTGATTCCATGGCGTGTCCTCGGGAAGCTCATTTTTATCACTGCTTCCAAAAATCCCCTTTTCTCCATCCTTCCCCTTCTGGCAACCAGGAAACATAATTAATATAATTGCCATCAGACAAATCATAACAACGTACTTTTGCATTTTTCTTCCATTCATTCGCATACTCCCCCTTCCACGGTTCTTCCTAAGTCTCAGTATAGCAAAACCGAAAATAAAAAAAACCACCTCCGCAGAAGTGGTCTTTTTTTACGTAGAAGCGGTAATCATTTGGACTGTAATTCCCCATGCGCTCTCTCCTCAGGCCATTCGAACTCTCTCCTCAACGTATTTCAATTTTTCTGAATGCTTCCTTACAACTCGTGACACTAAGTCAAATCCTTCCCGCAATCTATTCACTTCTTTCGTTGTTTCTATATACCTGCTCGTCGCTGGAAAAATGTTTTCTGCCATTAATTGGATCTTTAAATCCGTTACGTTTTCCAAATGTGCCCTTATTCCGCGAACCTCTGCATCCATCAAATCCATCTTTGCATTCATTTCGATCTGCCTTCCGCCTAATTCCGCCATCTGCCCCTTTACGTAGGTCAGATCCGCCCAAATCTTCTTATTGTCCTCCTTCAAATACGACACGTCCATCTTTAATTGCGTGACGTCCTCCTTAATCTCACTTACGTCCTCCTTTAGCCTGCTCATTTCTTCCTTGAGTCCGCTCATTTCCTCCTTGAGTCCGCCTACGTCCTCCTTTAGCCCGCTCAGCTTCTCATCCATCATCTCCGAAATTGCGTTTAACGATACTGTCAATAGTTTTTCGCAAATTCAGTTTTATACTTAACCGCCTTAACCATAACACACCGGTAAAGCTCCTTGCGCGTCAAGGGTGCTTGCACGGAGCCTGCCCTTGACGCTGCAAGGGCGTACCGGTACCATCTGGCAG
>ONSO01000193.1 GCA_900320485.1 uncultured Lachnospiraceae bacterium
GTACAGCCGGGCATTGAGATCGACTATGCAACGGGTGAGAGCCATCCGTCACCGTAAAATGCGATTTCCGTTCCATGGTTCTCTTTTTTGATCAAAAGCCGGCATAATCTTTTAACTGCAGTGCGCCATACAGCGCGTATTTCGGCTTGATGGAGGAATCATAGAGAAGAGGACTGTATTCCTTTCTCCAGGACATGCCGTCGGAAAATCCCCAAAAGGTCAGGGCATCCATTTTGACCAGTCCCTTGTCCACGCGCTCGAAGAGACCGTTGATCAGATCGTAATAAAACTGTCCTTGTTTCTTTAGGTTTTCTTCCGTGGGCTTGCCGGGTGCCTGATATTTACCAAGGCAAACGTCAAGCTCCGTGAGCTGAATCTTTAAGCCGGTGGAAGCGATGGCCTCCAAATTCTTAAAGTATTGATCCAGGCTGTCCGAGGTATAGAGGTGGGCCTGAAAGCCAACGCCGTCTAGAAGGTAATTTCCGTTTTCATCTACCAAAGTATTGACAAAATCCAAAAGCGTCTGCGTCTTAAACTGTTCGTTGTAATCATTGTAGTACAGGTCGATGCTCTCAGGAGCATATTTGTTTGCATAGTAAAATGCATACCAGAGGTAGTCATCCCCAATAATGTCGGACCAATGATTCTGACGCATGCTGCCATTTTCCATCCATGCTTCATTTACCACGTCGTAGGCGTAGATCACGTCGCCGTATCCCAATTCCTCGATCTGTTCAAAGGTACCGCGGATCATGCTTTCCATGCGGGAGAGCATCTCTTCCCGGTCAACAAAAGCATTCTTGGAATCAAAACCCTCATGGAAGATCCATTCCGGCGTCTGGCTGTACCATACAAGAGTGTGGCCACGCATGGCGATGCCGTTTTCCTTTGCCCAGTCCAGCATTTTCTTGGCATCCCGGTTAAATTCCACCGTCAAGGAACCGTTCGCCTTGCTTTTTTTCTGGCTGAGGGTGGCATCGGGTTTCATGGAGTTCTCCATGGTAACGCTGTTAAACTGATCTAGGATCAGCTGGTTGGTAAGGGAGCGGGAGATCATGTTGGTCGTAAGGCAGGTACCAACTTTCATGCCGTGCGCCGCAAAGACTTCCTTCAGCGTGATCTCTTCCGCAGGATCCGCAGAAGCCGCAGGCGTCTCCACGGCCGGATCCGAAGAAGTGGTTTCGGAAGAGCTCTCTTCCGTGGAAACGGAGACTTCCGAAGAGGACGGATCGATACCTTCGCCGGTACTGCACCCTAACAAGGCCGCCAACAGCAAGCCGGTCAACAGACAAATACTTTTCCTTTTCAATTTTGTAACCCTTCTTTCTGCAATAAAGTTTATGTCATAAAACACAAGATAAATAATACGTGATGACACGTGGTCTTGTCAAACAAATCCTGACGTAAACGTTACAATCTTGTTAGAAATGGAGAAGATTTCGTTAGGGGATGCAATGGAATGAAAAGAAGAAGTTTTGTATCATAAGATCACCCCTTCTGCGGAACGCTGGTGATCGAGTTTGGGCAGTTTAGCGGCCTGTTTTTTATCTTCAAGGGTTCCTATCGCCTGTTTGAAGTAGATGACCTGATCTTAAATACGCTGGGCAGCATGCTGGGATATCTGGCCGTAAAAAAGACGGAGGGGCTTTTGCCCGTGCTTTCAGGCTTTGAGAAAAGCCTTGGACGGGGAAAAATCAAAGTGGTCCGTCAGAACGCATAAGGATAAGCTTTTAAGAATTTTGAAAAGTCTGCCTTCGGCAGGCTTTTTTTGTGCCGGATTTTTTTGACGAACCGCTTCGCATTTGATATAATGAGTGCATGATCGAGAAGCAATTGTGCGATCCTGAATGAGAGGTAAATGGAAGTGGAACGGAAAAAGGAACTGATCAGAACCATTAAATTTGTATTGTTTTCCGCATCGGCAGGCATCATTGAACTTGGAAGCTTTACGCTTTTGGACGCCATTACCAATTGGCCGTACTGGCCTAAATACTTGATCGCACTGGTTCTTTCCGTGTTGTGGAATTTTACGCTTAACCGGAAGTTTACCTTCCGGTCGGCTAATAACGTGCCCCTGGCCATGCTGAAGGTAGCCTGTTATTATGCCGTGTTTACGCCGGTCACTACCGTTTTAGGGAATTATCTTGCGGAGAGCCTTGGCTGGAAGGACGTCCTTGTGACCATCCTGAACATGGGACTGAATTTAGTAACGGAATATCTTTATGACAGATTTGTGGTCTTTGGAAAAACGATTGATACCAATGACTTGGCGCGGGACGGATTTCGGAGAAAACAGTGATTGACGTCCGGGTGGAAGCCTTGTATAATGATAATAAGAATCATTCCTATTTACGGTCAAAGGGAGAAGAGAATGCGGTCTAGTAAAAACAGGGAAGCAATTCTTCGGTTTTTAAGCAAAACGGACAGTCACCCGACGGCAGAATGGGTTTATGAGAAGGTAAGGGCGGACATACCGGGAATCAGTCTCGGGACTGTTTATCGGAATCTGAACCAGCTTCGGGAGGCGGGATTTGTTAAGACCATTGGCATGGTCAATGGTCCGGAACATTTTGACGCCATCGTAACGCCTCATCCACACGTGATCTGCGGAAACTGTGGTTCCATCATGGACTTGGAAAAGACAAAGGAAATGAGGAAGTTCATGGAGGAGGCGGGGAAGGCGTCGGGGTTTGACGTTTGCGAGGTGCAGTTTTTGGGGATCTGTCCAAAGTGCAGGGGGATTAAGTGAAGATATTGATCATTGGCGGAACCTATTTTTTAGGGAAAGCTTTTTTGAAACTGGCTGATGACGGCGCCCGGAGGATCACGGTATTAAACCGGGGGAACCGGAGCGTGCCGGGAAACGAAGATGGCCACGTAAAAGTCCTGTTGGCGGATAGGACAAAGCCGGAGGAGCTCGGAAAACTATCCTGGGATCCGGAAGGCTATGACGCCATTGTGGATTTTTGCGCATATCAGGCGGGGGACGTAAAAAACATTCTTGAGGCGTTGCCACGTGGCATAAGGCAATACGTGCTCATCAGTACCTGCGACGTTTATCGCAGGGGGAGCGGCGGGATTCTTGCGGAAGACGCACCCTTTGAAACGAGGGATTTTGGAGGAGAAGCGGGAAGTTATATTCTTGGGAAGACGGCACTGGAGCGGGAGCTTTTGGAATGCGCCTCCGGGAGGGGGATGCACTATACGGTGATCAGGCCGGCAGTGATCTACGGACCCGACAATTATGCGCCGAGGGAAGGCATCTTTTTTCACTGGGCGAGAAACGCAGGGCAGATCCTGTTCCCGGAAAATGCGGACGGAAGCTTTCAGGTAACGTACGTGGAAGACGCGGCAAGATTTCTTTTGGATTGTCTATTGAATGAGAAGGCCATGGATGAGGCGTTTAATCTCTGCGGAGAGCCCATTACGTACGAGGATTTTGCAAATGCGCTGGATGTGGCCGTGGGAATGCCCCTGCAGAGGATTTCCATATCCGTGGAGGATGCAATGGAGCGGGGGATTCCTTTTCCGTTTCCGCTTATGAAGGAAGAAAGTGAGACCTATGACGGAACAAAGGCGGTAAGGCAGGGCCTTATGACGACGCCCTTGGAAGAAGGCCTTCAAAGAGCTTGGGAATGGTTTCTGAGCGAAGGAGAATAAAGACGTGAACGTGGAATTTGTTTTGCGGGAAGTGGACCGCTTATTTGATGAAAATAAGGCAAAAGAGGCGGAGAGCTTTTTACTGAAGGCGCTGGAGGAGGCAAAGGCCGAGGGAGAACAGGGGATTTGCCTGCAGGTGCTGAATGAGCTGATCGGTTATTATCGTCAGACCTCAGAGAAGGACCGGCTTAGGGAAGTGATCGAAGAGTCCCTGGAAACGGCGAAAACCATGGAGCTGATCAATGCAACGTGGTATGCCACCACGGCTCTGAATGCGGCTAACGGTTATCGGTCCATGGGAGAGCTGGAGCTGTCGCGCAGGTATTATGATGAGGCCGAGGCAATCTATGACAGGGAGCTGGGTCCGGGGGACATGCTGCTGGCAGGCCTTTACAATAACCGGAGTCTTCTGGAACAGGAGGAGAAGAATTTTGAAAAGGCGGAGGAGTATCTCCTGAAGGCCTTAAAAATTGTCGAGGAGAACCAGTCCGGATTTGAAATTGCCGTGACTTATGCTAATTTGGCCAACACCGCTGTACTTGGCGGCAACTACGGGCAGGCTAAGGCATATGCAAGAAAAGCGGTTCTGTGCTTTGAAAAAAGAAATCTGTATGATGCCCACTACTGTGCGGCTTTGTCGGCTTTGGGACTTTGCCATTATCATGACGGAGAGTATGAAGAGGCAAGGCGTCTGTTTGAAGAAGGCATGATGATCGTGGAGAGTACGCTTGGACGGAATACGCAGTACGAAAGATTAAAGGCTAACCGGGATGCCTGCCTTGCAAAGCTGGAAGAAGGCGGGGAGAAGCTATCTGAGAGCGGCGGTCTTGCAATGACTGGAAAAGAAAAGACGATCGGCGGAGAGCCCGCCGGAGAGTTGGATCAAAATGCTGAGATCACGGGGCTGGAGCTTTGCCGGAAGTATTATGAAGCCTATGGAAAACCCATGCTGGAAAAGGAATTTCCCGGCTACGTAAAACGCATGGCCGTTGGGCTTGTGGGGGAAGGATCGGACTGCATGGGATTTGACGACTCCCTTTCCAGGGATCACGACTGGGGGCCGGGATTTTGCATCTT
>ONSO01000129.1 GCA_900320485.1 uncultured Lachnospiraceae bacterium
AAACAGGGGCAGGTCAAAAAAATCCAACAGCAATGGGCCTTCCTTTTCCAAAAGGACCTCAAACACCGCACTGTTTTCTTCAAACCCCGGGGTATTCTCATCAAGATAAAAGAGGTCGGCATAAATGCGCTCCATCCCGTTCAGCGCTTCAACGTACTTTTCCCCCGACACGTCGCCCTTCGCCGTTTCTTCCAGCACCTTTGCATAGAGATACAACGGTTTGATCTTGGAAGTTCCTTTCCCTCTTTTCAAAAGCTCCAGATTTTCCAAAAGATTTTTGGAGTCATAATCAATTCTCGTTCCCATTCTTTTCAGGCGAGTTATGGCCTCTGAAATTCTTTTGTCCGTGATCGCTTTTTCATCATTCCTTGTCACTGCCATGTTTTATCCCCTCACGTTCTTTATTCTTCAAGAAAATCTTTCCCGCATATTTCCCGGAATATAATGCATGCCTTGGATAAAGCTCATCCAAAAGATGCAATTCCGTCAAATCTTCCCGTTCGTATAGCCTGAAGGAAGCAACGCCATAGGAAACCTTCCCGCTCCCAAGGAGCCTTGATCTTGACCCAATGCTTATCATGGCGTTATTCCCTTTTGTCTCGTAGATAAGGCCTTTCTCCTGCGGGGAAGTTACCTTCCAAATGATCATGTCCCAGGGTAGCTCAAACGCTTTCCAGTCGGCCCCCTGTTCCATGACGTCCCGAAGATTTTTCGAAGGCTCCCGCCCCTTCATCTCTTTACAATCCAACGAAGTGATCTTGACGTCTTTCCCATTTTCCTTTAGGGAAAACATGCAATCCACGCCTTCGCCCGAAGTCAATACCTCCAACTTTCCCGTAAGAAGCAAAGATGGTGCCGAGAAATTAGCGTTGATGCCTCCCCGTCCAAAGGACAATTCGGCGTTCAGATGGCGTCCCGCCTGCAAAACGTTACAGACGGAAATGGAAAACGAATCTTCCCCCGTTTGTCTTACGTAGTACGGAAACCTGTAACTGTCCGTTCTTGAGCGTGCCGTCATGACGCCCTGCGTAAACCAGTGACTCAAAATCAGGTCAAAGCACAGATCCACGTCTTTCGCAGAATAGATCTCCTTTATAAGATTTTGTACGATGGGTAACGTAAACTCATGAAAAAATGCCCTTGGCGCAAACATGGGAACGCTTTCCTCATGATAATCCCCAAGCATTCTCTCATATTCCTGCATGGCAAGATCCGCGCCATCCTTAAGACTCTTTTTCGTCTCCTCATCAGCCAGTATGGGATAGGAATTCACTTCCTCAAAGTACACCCCCGCCAGCTTATCAAACAATTCCAAAAAACAAGGATCCGTCTCACATAAATTGATGAACTCATTGCCCTGATCATTCTTATATAGGGCAAGAATTCCCGTAAGCGGCCTTTCTTCGCCAAAGAGATGATATACCTTTACCATCTTTAGGTTTTTTATTCCTGAAATCTGATTTTGGATTTCGGTTTCTCTGCTGATCAATCTTCTCCCCCCGGATCTCGGTTTTATTCCGTAATCTCCCCTATCTCTTTGCTCAATGCACAGATCTCATCGATCATGGCTCCAATGGCAGCAATGGTTTTTTGCAGTGGCTCCTTGGTTGTCAGGTCTACGCCTGCCTGAGCGGCAAATTCCACGGGATCCAGCGTGCCTCCCGCAGCCAGCACCTTCTTCCAGTCATCCACGGCTTTCTGCCCTTCCCTTTCCATCCTTTCGGCCACCTGCGTTGCAATGGTAAGTCCTGCGCTGTAGGTGTAGGAATAAAGTCCCATGTAATAATGGGGCTGGCGCATCCACGTAAGTTCTGCGCCCTCCGAAAGTTCCACTGCATCTCCCCAGAATTTTTCCAGCGTGCTCCGCATGATCTCATTCAGCACGTCGGCCTGAAGCGTTCCGCCCTGGTCCACGATCTTGTATACTTCTCGCTGATAAGCAGCCTCAAGAAGGTGCGTCACAAAATTATGGTAGTAGGTGTTGCTTACCATGTTTGCCAGAACCCAGCGACGAAATCTCTTATCCTCCGAAGTCTTCAAAAGATATCTGGCCATCAGGATCTCATTCATGGTAGAGGGAGCCTCCACAAAATAAGTGGACACCTCCGTGTCAAACAGGGACTGTGCTTCATTGCAAAGCTTAAAATGGCCTGCATGTCCCAGCTCATGGGCCAGGGTAAATACGTCTGACATTCTGCCGTTCCAATTTAACAGAATATAGGAATGGCATCCATAAGGGCTGGCGCAAAAGCCGCCGGTGGATTTTCCGTCGTTTGCGGCAAAGTCCACCCATCTGCCGTCCAGCGCCTCGCGCAGCATTTCCCCATAGGACTCTCCCATTATGGACAAGCCCTTCAGGATATACTCCTTTGCGTCTTCAATGGTCACCTTGGGGCTAAATGATGGATCCACCGGAAGCTTTAAGTCCGCATAGGTCATGCGATCCAGTCCATGGAGTTTTTGAATGAGCTTTGCATATTTACGCATGTGCGGCGCAAGCTCCTCCATGATCACGTCGATCTGCCTGTCATAAAGCTTTCTGGAAACACTTTGCTCAAGGAGCAGATGGGAAAACACGTCTTTGTGTCCGCGAAGGTCTGCCATGGTTTTCTCCGTCTGTACGTGGGCATTATAGGCAGCCGCCGTGACGTTCACGTATTCCCGGAGTTTTTTGGAAAACGCATCAAATGCAGCGCGCCGTACCTCTGTATTCTCCTCATATTCATAGTCATCCTCAAACAGGGAATAGCCAAGAGGATAACTTTTGCCGCCTGCCTGAAATTCAGGGAAAGTCATGTCTCCCAGCTTTGCCACGTTATAGATCTCATAAGGCGCCCCGAAGCTCTGGCCCAGCGCAGCAAACGCCTTCTCCGTCTCCGGAGATAACTGATAAGGCTGGCGGATCAGGATCTTTTTAAGATATCCCGCATTCCCGGGTTCCAGTTTTTCCGCCTCCTCAAGAATCGCCTTCGGACAACGCCCGATCTCCGCATCAATAAACGAAAGCATGGATCTGTACTTTGAAACTGCGATCCCGACCCTCCCGGCAAGCTCCTGTAAATGCTGGTCACGAAAATCCACGGACTGGGCCAGCTCCGCATAGTTTGCCGCCAAAGTGACGCGTTGCTCCGCCTTCTGCCATGCGCTGACGCATTCTGAAATAACGGCAGGCGAATGAAGCTTTCCCTTGTAATTTTTCTCCATTTCCGCCGCCGTTTCCAGCGCTTTCGCAACATCTGCAAACATGTCTTCCTCCGTGGGATAAAGATCCTCTAATTTCCAGGTCAGTTCCACGTCTACTTCTTTTCTGCTCAATATTTTTTCTGCCATTTCCAAGCTCCTTCCATCTTTACGTAAATGCCAAGTACCTGCCGAAGACACCAGGCCAGATTGATCTCTTTTACTTCGCTCGCCGCCGTTACGTCCTCCTCATAAAGGATGGTGTTTCCCGCGCGGTAGGTAATGCTTCCGATCTTTTGTCCGGCCAGGACCGGTGCCGTCAGCTCTTTAGGAAGCTCCATGGACCGTTCCAGCGTTTCATCCTCCGCAAGCAGAATCCCCCGTCCTTCCATAAGTCCTTCCGGCCTTGCAGCATTTGACCCTTCCTCATTTCGTGCCTGGACGCAAAGCGTAAGCGTTGCATCTTTCCCGATCTCTTGCCCCTGTCCCATCTTAACGTGGATCACGGGAAGCTCTTCCTCCTTTATCAGGATCCTCTCCAGTGTCTCGCGTTTTGGATACGCGGCAAGCCCAAACTCCATCAATTTCCGGGTATCCTTCCACTTATACGTTCGGTTATTCGGCCAGCCGCAGGCCAAAAGCGCCACCACGTACAGCCTTCCATCCCTGACAAGGGCGCCCGCATAGCAATATCCCGCCTTCCCGGTAAACCCAGTCTTTCCCGTAAGGGCCCCCTCCATCATGGAAAGAAATCCATTATGATTGTTGAACGCAAAGCTCCTTCCGTTTGCGCAAAATGCGTAAGAAGGTTGCCGCGTGATCTTTAAGAATTCCACGTTCTTTGGGGAATCGAGTATGCAATAGGACAGGATCCTTGCAAGGTCCGCCGCCGTCGTATGGTGTTCCCGGATCAGCGCAGTGCCATCCTCCAAGGTAACGCTTTCCGTGGCATCCAGCCCATTTGGCGTTATAAAGTACGTATCCTCACAGCCGATCTCCGACGCCTTCGCATTCATGAGTCCTGAAAAAGCTTTCAAGGCAAGAAGGCTTTCCTCCATGGTAAAGTCTTTTTCCGCTTTGCCATTAAGCTCCGGTACAAAGGCCCTTCCCACGTGCTCCGCAAGACTTACCGCAGAGTCATTGTGAGACTCCAGCATCAGGGAATGTAAAAGACTATTTACGTCATATTCCTCCCCTCTGCGGGCTCCCAGCTTAACCTTTGGCATTTTCTCCGCATAGGCGGAAATGGTCAGGGCTTCTTCCAGGTCGCAATGCTCCAACACAAGAATGCAAGTCATGATCTTTGTCGTGCTGGCATTGGCCATGGGTTCCCGCTCGGCTTTTCCGTAAAGTACCCGTCCCGATTCGCCGTCCATTAAAACAGCCGACGTGGCATACAGGGAAAGTTCTTCCCGTTCCGCCGCCAGGGCCCCCCTTGCCATGCTCAGTATGAAAACGGCAAAGAGGAGCATATGGATCGTCCTGCTCCTCTTTCCGTGATTTATTGATCCCTCCAAAAGGAAACGGCACAGCCTAGCCATCTTTTTCATTTACGGGTCTCCTTACCTGTCATTTTTGACTTTCGTCACATTCTATGACAAGAAGGTTCTCCGCAAGACTACGGATTCCTTAATCCAGCCGAATCTTTACTTCTGCCTCCGCCTGCGCCTTAAACTCCTCCATCTGCATGGTGCTAAGCTCAGGAAGCTCTTCCAGACTCTTGACGCCAAAACAGCGAAGGAACTGCTCCGTCGTTCCAAAAAGGATCGGCCGCCCGGGTGCATCAAGTCTTCCAAGCTCCGTGATCAGATCGAATTCCAAAAGCTTATTGATGGCATGATCACAATTCACGCCGCGGATGTTTTCCACGTCAAGTCTGGTCACCGGCTGTTTATAGGCGATGATGGACAAGGTCTCGATCACCGTATCCGTAAGCACGATCTTCTTTGGATTCTTCGCGATCTTGATCAGATATTCATAAGTTTCAGGCTTTGTGCAAAGCTGTACGGCAGATTCAAACTGGGTCAGCATGATCCCACGGTCATCCGCCTGATACCGCTCTTCCATTTTCTTCAGGATCTTTTTCGTAGTGCGCAGATCTAAGCCCGTTACGTCCGCAAGCTTACTGATCTCCACCGTATCCCCCATGGTAAAGAGGATTGCTTCGATCACGGCCTCCGCCTCCTTATCGGACAGCACCTTGGGCTTGTCCTCCGGTACCTCGGCCTCTTCGCTTGCCGCCTCGGTTTCTTCGTTTGCTGCTTCGGATTCTTGGCTTGCCGCTTCGGCTTCTTGGCTTGCCGCTTCGGTTTCTTCGTTAGCCGCCTCGGTTTCTTCGTTTGCCGCTTCGGCTTCTTCGCTTGCCGCTTCCTGTACTTCCGCCGTTTTGGCTTCTTCCGTTGCCGCGATTTTTCCGTCTGCTTCGTTTACTTCTTGATTCTCGTTTACGTTTTCGTTAATTTCCAATGTTTTTTACCGCCGTATCCCACCTTCGCCGTTTAGGCTGCGGTGATCATAATGTCGTCAAACAGATTTTCCTGACTGATCATGATCTTTCCCGTCTTCATCAGTTCCAGAATGATCAGGAAGGTCACTATGATCTCTGCCCTGCTGTTTTGCTTTTCCAAAAGTTTACGGAAGCTAAAGGTCTTATGCTCCTTTGCATACGCTTCCACGTAGAGCGTCTTGGCAGTCATGTCGATCTCTTCCTTCTCGATCCGGCCATATTGGCTTCGTATGGGGTCGATCTTGTCCTCCTGACGCCGAATGACGCTACGGAAGATTTCCTGTAGCTTACCAAGATTCAGATCCCCTACCAGCTGGTCATAATCAAGGGGGGGCTTGTACTTTGCCACTTCCTCGGGAATGTGCTGGCTGCGATAGAGGTTCTTCGCTGCATCCACCTGTCTGTCCCTAAGTTCCAGAGACATGTATTTATACATCTTGTACTCCAATAGCTTTTGAACCAGCTCTGCCCTTGGATCTTCCTCTTCTCCCTCTTCGTTTACCTCTGCGGGAAGTAACATTTTGCACTTAATGTCAATGAGAGTTGCCGCCATGACAAGGAACTCGCTCATAACGTTCATGTCTTCTTCCTGCATCTGTTTCACGTAATCCAGATACTGGGCCGTGATCTCGACAATGGGAATGTCATAAATGTCTATTTTGTTTTTTTCTATCAGGTGGAGCAGAAGGTCCAGGGGGCCTTCAAACTTCTCCAATTTCACCGAAATTGCCATGCAAATTTCCTCGTACTCCTTGCCACTTGTCCGCGTGCCATTTGCGGTGCCCGCCGATACTTACGTGCCTTTGTGCGGATAGGGCTCTTCCTCACGTTGCGAGCCCTTCGGCTCGTCCTCGCTTCGCTTCGGATTGCAAATTGCTTCGCATTTTCCAACTATTTTATCATATCCCGGTTCTTTTTCCTAGTGGTTTTCTTGTTTTCCCCTTTTGAAATTGCAGTGCGCTTTCCAATCCTTGTCTCATTTCCCGGCTGAAACGTCAGGAAGATCAGATCTCCCGGATTAAATAGTCTGACAGGTATGGTATGACAGCCAAGGCCGCGGCTTAGGATCATTCTGGAGTTTCCTTCCTCAAACAATCCGCCGTCATACTTTGGAAAAAAGCGCATGGAAGGCGATATCAGCCCCTTATTCCAAAAAGGGATCCGTACCACGCCACCGTGTACGTGGCCGGAAAGCACCAGATCTGCGCCCCATGATGCATATTCCGGGAAATAGTCCGGGTTATGAGCCAAAAGAACGGTGAACCGTTCTGCGTCAGGAGATCCCAGCGTACGCTCCAAATAACTGCCCTTCATAGGATTTTTATGACGCCTTTGATAATAGCGATGATGGATCTGGGCTCCCACAACGGTAATCCCGTAATCGTCAAAGATACGCCTTTCATTATGCATTTGCCTAACGCCAAGCTCCTTTAACGCTTTCTCATATCGTCTACCCGCATCCCCGTAAACGTTCCGGTATAAGCAAAGTCTGTGCTCATGATTTCCCATGCCATAGCAAACCGGATATTTTTCTGCCAGCCTGCCCGTCAGATCCAGTGCGACCTGAAAATCCTTTCCCGGCTTAGCAGTCAACATGTCACCGGCAATGAGTACCAAATCCGGCTTTCCGTCTTCGATGGCCTGCAGCAGTACTTCATTCTCCCTGCCGAACTGTTTGTTGTGGAGATCTGCCAGAACCACTGCCCGAAAATCCTTTCTGATCCGGGGATCCGTCACGACATATTCTGTTGTTTCAAAGCGAGTGGTATCCATCAATGCGATCCATAAAAAGATCACAACTGCCACTCCCAATAAAAGCAGGATCACGTCCATGG
>ONSO01000051.1 GCA_900320485.1 uncultured Lachnospiraceae bacterium
ACTCCGTGGCAATGACGCTGACGAAAGCGAGCGCGGTGAACATGCCGATCACGGCAACGTAACGAGGTGATAATTTGTTTTGCATTTGTTTTTCCTCCTTCGCGGCAGTTATTCTGCCCATTTTTGAATTTGGAAAATTCTTCCAAGCCATTCACGCGTCAGGCTCCCTTGCCCCGGTCTTCCCCCTTGAAATAAAAACAGCCCCGAGAGAATTTCTTTTCTCCCAGGGCTTTTAAGACGAAGCACAAACGGGCCCGGCAAATGCCGGCCACGCGAACGTTTTCTTCTTTCATCCAGACTTTACTGTTGGTCCCGGAGTCACACCGGGTCAGCCAAAGAGCTCAGACACCATTACCCGTCTCAAAATAACCATCAAGCCGGGCTGCCTTACGCATCTTCGGGTCGCGGACTTTACCGCCAGTAGGGAATCTCACCCAACCCTGAAGAATTTTCTGTTTTCTTTTACGGGAACTACGTTACCATAAATCTCACGTAAATGCAAGCACGTTTTATCAAAAATCCGGCTCCACGCCAAAAACGTCTCTCCGGCAAAATCCAATTCCCCTCTTTTCTTTTTCTGTAAAACGTAGGATAATAAGTGTCATGAAATGTTCCGGCAGGGCTGGCAAGGCCCTTGGCGGGATCAAAAAAGACTATACAGACGGGGATTCCAAAATATGACAGATCAGAAAATTTCTCTTTCCGGAAAAAAGCTTTTTTTATTCGACATAGACGGCACGCTCGCCGTGGGGGACACCCTTTATGAGGGAAGTGCCGATCTTCTTGACTACGTCAGACGCATCGGCGGAAAATCCTATTTTATCACTAATAATTCTACTAAGAGCGGGGCGGACTACGTAAAGAAATTCCGCGAATGCTTCCATCTTGAGACTACGGAGGAGCAGTTTGTCACCGCCGGATACCTGACCCTGCGTTTTCTCCTTCGCAATTATGCGGACAGGACGATCTACTGCATGGGGACGCGTTCTTTCATTGACGAGCTAAGGCGCCACGGCCTTACTGTGACGGAAAAATGTCAGCCGGACGTTGCCTGCGTTGTGGTGGCCTACGACAGCGAACTCAGCTATGAAAAGCTCTGCGAGACCAGCAAGGTACTGCTTACCATGGACGTTCCCTTCTATGCGACGAATCCGGACCTTCGCTGCCCCATTGATTTTGGATTTATTCCGGACTGCGGCGCCATGTGCGGCCTTCTCGAGGCAACCACGGACAGGCATCCGACGTATCTTGGAAAGCCCAGCAAGAAGGTTGTAGACCTTTGCCTGAAGCTCTCCGGCTTTGCTCCCGAAGAGACTCTGGTCGTTGGCGACAGGCTCTACACGGACATTGCCTGTGGCATCAACGGCGGGGTGGACACCTGCGTTCTCTTTACCGGCGAGGCACAAAAAAAAGACTTGCAGGATACTCCCTACAAGCCCACCTATGCTTTTGACACCGTAAAGGATCTTCTTATCGCATGCCGCGAACGCAGGTAATCGTACCGCTTTACGCAAAGCATGCTTCCCGCCTTGTAAAAAGCCCGCACGTACGCGGGCTTTTGTTTTAGTCATGTATCGATTTTTCCACAACGCCAAATCCCAAGGGATACGGCCCCGTATGCACGCTGATGGTGGCACCGATCTGATACAGAGGGATCTCCGCCTTCAGGTCCAGTCCTGCTGCCTTCAGTGCCTCATAGGCTCTCTCGCGAAAGGCCTTCGCCTCCTCCTTGTCATATCCAAATCCGATGCAGACGGAAAATTTATCGGGAGACAGTGTCTGCTCCTTCAGATAGTTCACAAGAAGCTCTATGGCTTTGCCGGTGGTTCCCTTTCTGCTTCTGCCGATGCCGGAAGGAAAAATCTCTCCCTGCTTCAGCGTAATGACCGGCCGGATTCCCAGAAGACTTCCCGCAACGCCTGCCACCTTGCCGATCCTTCCTCCATGCCTTAAATATTCCATGTCGCCCACGGTAAAGAAAATGCGGCCCGTGTCACGGATCTCCTCAAGCTTCTCAATGGCTTCTTCATAAGTCTTGCCCGCATCCCGGTATCTTACCGCCTCAAGCACGTAAATCCCCTGAAGCACCGTATTGATCCTGGAATCGATCACGTGGATCTTTGCCTCAGGATACTCTTCGAGGATCATCTCCCTTGCCGTTACCGCAGACTGCATGGAACCGCTGAACTTCGTGGTAATGCAGATGCAGATCACGGGCATGCCGTCTTTTGCAAAGGGCCGGAATGCTTCCGCAAAATCCTGCACGGAAGGCATGGAGGACTTGGGATAGACCTTTGGATTGTCTACCATCTCCTGATAGAAATCCCGGATGCCGATCTCCACAATCTCTTTCTTATAGTTTTTGTCATCAAAGGATACGTAAAACGGTACCACCGTTAAATTCTTTTCTTCCGTTAATTCCACGGGAAGATCGCAGGATCCGTCCGTTACTATGTGAAACAATTCGCTCATGACTTGCCCTTTCCAAACCATTTCTGGCTTTCTAGCGCGGATTGACCGGAAACAACGTTTCCCTTTTTTGACAACCCCTTTGGGAAGTATATCACGCTCACGGGAAAAACACAAGCCTTCTAGAGAAAAATAACTGTTGACGTAGTTTTTAAAACCACCACTTTCCCGTTTTTTTCGCTTGCTTTTTTCCGTGAGGGTGATATAATAAAACCCATGGAAGCATAGCTCAGCCGGGATGAGCGTTCGCCTCACACGCGAAAGGTCAGGAGTTCGAGCCTCCTTGCTTCCATTTTTTGTGTCCAAAAATCAGAAGCTTCTAAATTTCCTCTCGCGCCGCGTTAATCGCGGTCAGGCAAAATGGCGTTGAGAATAATGCCAACCAGTGCGCCGGCTGCAAGTCCGGTCACAAGAATAGTGGTTGCTTCGCCGCCAATGGTCAGCGGGATCTTGATCGCGCCATCCCCATAAGACGTATTATATTTGATGCCAATGGAAAGTACCAGGATCAGGGCTGCAATGATGACGTTGCGGCTCTTCGTGAAGTCGCACTTCGCTTCCACCACGTTGCGTACGCCGACTGCGGAGATCATGCCGTACAATACCAGAGACACGCCGCCTACGGTGGCCGTGGGCATGCTGCCGATAACTGCCGCAAATTTCGGGCAGAAGGAGAACAGGATCGCAAATCCTGCTGCCAGACGGATCACCATGGGATCATATACCTTCGTCAGGGAAAGTACGCCGGTATTCTCGCCATAGGTCGTATTTGCAGGTGCGCCAAAAAGTGCAGCCATAATGGTTGCAAGTCCATCACCCAGGAGAGTTCTGTGCAGACCGGGATCCTCCACAAAATTTCTGTCTACGGTAGAGGAAATGGCGGTAATGTCTCCCACGTGCTCTACGATCGTTGCAAGCGCGATGGGTACGATGGTAATGATGGAAGTGATAAGGAGAGCCGTGTCGCCATCCTTGAATGCCCAAAAGGCCGTGCTTTCAAAGTGGACGGGCCATCCGATCCAGTCAGCCTTCGCCACGCCGGAAAAGTCCACTTTGCCAAGCGCGACTGCAACCAGATAAGAACCAATGACGCCGATGATGATGGGAACGATCTTGATCATGCCCTTGCCCCAAATATTGCATACCACGATCAGTACGATGGCTACAAGTGCAACGATCCAGTTACTGGAACAGCTGTCCAGGGCAGACTGGGAAAGCGTAAGACCGATGGCAATGATCAGGGGTCCCGTTACAATGGGCGGGAAGAATTTCATGACCTTCTTGCTTCCAAAAAGCTTGATCAGTCCAGAGAGGATCAGATATAACACTCCTGCACAGGCAACGCCCACGCAGGCATAAGGCAAGAGATTTTCTTCGCCATTCGGTGCAATGGCAAAATACCCGGGAAGAAATGCAAAGGAGGAACCTAAAAAGGCCGGTACCTTCCATTTTGTAAGAAAGTGAAACAGTAACGTTCCAAGGCCCGCAAACAGCAGTGTTGTCGATACGTCAAGTCCCGTCAGCATGGGCACCAGGATGGTTGCCCCAAACATGGCGAACATGTGCTGAAGGCCAAGCACGGTCACCTTTGGCGCACCCAGAGTTTTTGCGTCGTAAATCCCCTCTTTCGCTGCAGGTTTTGCAGTCGTTTTTGTCTTTTTGCTCATTGACTTTTCCTCCCATTTTTTGCGTAAATACCTTCTTCTCCGGGTCATGCATAAATGCACGTCCTTTAACACAATATCATGTTTTGAAAGGACTCGTCAAGCGTTTGCCTAAGGCTTTACGTGAGTTTTTAAATACTCCGTCCAAAGGGGCACGTATTTTGCTTTTAGATGCACGCCGTCCGTGGTATATTCGGGATTCATGCCGCCGCTTTCATCCACCACGGCTTCATTTACGTCAAGATAAAAAACGTTCACGTTGTCAGCAAGGCCCTGAATGGCTTCGTTTCTCGCGATGATCCCCGCGTTCGTTACAAAGTCTCCCTTTGCCGCCCGCTTTTCCGTCACCAGCATGATGCTCTGAATATAGATCCTGGCATTTGGCTGAAGCTCGCGGATGCGCTCTATGGTCTCCTGATAGGTATTTTTATACCGCTCCACGGTACCGATGTCCAGTTCGTTGATTCCAACCATGAGATAGATTTTCCCAAATTGTCTCTCGCCAAGAGCCTCTTCCACGGTGATCTTTTTCCGCTGCCCGGGGACTTCCACGATCCGGGAATTGAGAAGCCGGAAGATATTCAGGCCTTCGCTGGCATAAAACGTGCCATGACCCTCCAGCTTTCCGTAGTCCCTTAGTCCCACAATGCGGGAATCACCGATAAATAAAGCATCGTCAAAATAGCTCTCATCCACGGTGATCCACTCCGGGAGGTCCTCCCGCTCTTCCTGCCCTGCTTCACCGTCAGCGCCTTGAGGATCTGCGCCGGGCTCTTGCTCTCCGTCTCCGTTTTCCCCAGGGTCTCCATTCTGGCCGGCGCCGGGATCTTCCCGTGCCTCCGGGCCGTCTTCGCCCACGTCTTCTGAGTTCCAGCTAAAAAGCTCCATGCCAAGGAACTCCTCCAACTGTCCTCCAAGGCGTACCAGCGGCTTCTCATAAAGATCCCAGCGTTTTAAGGCCGTAAAGAACAGGATCCCTGACAGGATCAGGATCCAAATAAATTGATTTCGTTTGAAAAAGGACTCCCTTTTTCCTTCCATGTCCATTCCTCGTTCCAATCACTAAAAATACAGATACATAAACGGATTGCTTCCTGCGGAAAGGATCTTCCAGACGCAGAGCCAAAAGATGCCTGCCAAAAGAAGATTCATCCACGTCTTCTCTTTCCATTTGCGGAAAACCGCTTCCACAATGCCACTGCAACAAACCGCTCCTGCGACAAGCGCCGCACCGTGGCGCTTTAAGGCGATGAGATAATCCGACGGATTTACGTTGACGGGATTACCTATGCCAAACATTCTCGTAAGATACGTCTGAAGGTCAGATACGTCCGTGATGGCAAAAAACATCCACGTAATGGGGATCACGAACCAAAGCCACAGATGAGGCAATATCATTAATTTCTTTACAAAGGGCAGCCTTCCCCAAAGGCGCTCGGCCACGATGCAGATCCAAAGTGCCAGCCCCCAAAGGAAGAAGTTTACGCTGACGCCATGCCAGAAGCCCGTAAGAAGCCATACCACAAGGAGATTTAAGATGGTCCTTCCCTCTCCGCCGCGATTTCCTCCCAGTGGGATATAGACGTATTTTCGAAACCAAAGCCCCAAAGTTACGTGCCAGCGGCGATAAAAATCTCTGACGGATCTTGCAAGATACGGGAGCCGGAAATTCTCCGGCAGGTCAAATCCCGTCATTTTCCCAAGGCCCACGGCCATCAGGGAATAACCGTAAAAATTAAAATACAGCGTCATGGAATAAGCAACCGCTCCCATCCATGCGTAGCGCCACGTAACGCTCTCATATCCCGTTTTTCCAACCTCCGTCCACAGAATTCCCAAACGGTCCGCCAAAAGCGTCTTAAAGGCCAATCCAAGGGCAAAGGTCTTCAGTCCGTCCTGAAACGCCCCCACTGCCACCTTCCCGTGGTCCATCTGCCCCTTAAGGCTTTCGTAGGGCGTAATGGGACCGGAGATCAGCTTGGGGAACATGGCAAGGTACGTGACGTATTTTATCACGTTTTTCTCGGCGGGTATCTCGCCGTAATGCACGTCCGCCAGGTATCCCAATACCTGAAAGGTATAAAAACTAAGGCCCAGGGGAATTTCCCCCGACCACAATTTAAAATGGCACAAGACCGCCAGATTGCCAATGGCGGCCGCCACAAATAACAGGTCTCTCCCGCCTGCCTTGCCGTTTTTCTGCCCTGCCTGCTCCTCTGCACGTAGCGCACCTTCCACCGTCTCCGGTGCCTGACCTTCCACGTTTGCCGTGCGTCCTTCCGCATTTGCCGTGCGTCCTTCCGCATTTGCCTTGCGTCCTTCCGCACTCGGTACCCGTGCGCTGCGGGTCAGTCCTCTCCCGATCCAGTAGTTCACAAACATGGATACGGGCAAAACCAACGTATTGCCAGGTGCTCCAAGGGCATAAAAAACCGTGCTTCCGGCAATCAGCGTTACGTTTTTAAGTTGTTTGGGAGTAATGGCATAGACAAGGAAAAAGACGGGAAGAAAATATAACAGGAAATTTAAGCTGCTAAATTCCAAAAAAATCCACACCCTTTTTTTTCTATCATCACAAATAGCATATTACCAACGTTCCAAGTAAATTTCAACCAACTAAATCTTAATTCTATGTGAATTTCTTTAAGAATTTGGTAATGTTTTCGTAATAAAATGCCCTGTCCCGCGGGACAAGGCATTCATGTTTATACCTTATTCATCCAGTTTTTGGATCAGGTCGTACATGCTTTCCGCGGAATTGAAATTGTCCGCGTTTACCATCTCCGCCGGAATGGTTACCTCAAACTGGTCCTCAATCTCCGTTACGATGGAATCTAAATCATAGGAATCCAGAATCTTGTCATCCACAAGTCTGTCCTCCGTCTCAAAATCTACGTCAGGAAATAAATTACTTAAAACGTCTAACAGTTCTTCCATGTTCATTCTCACTTTCGCCTTATATTGCAAAACCCAATATAATACGTTTTTCTCCATGCGTCAACACCTATTTTGAGAACTTGCAATAAACCTATTCTCAAAACTTGCGCCAAACCATTTAAGCGTCTTGTACTAAACCATTTATGACTTGCGCCGATCCTTATATGGCCGCCCCGGGAAATGCTTCAAACGCTTTACTTCTTGCTTCAAACTGCGGGTAAAAATCCGTCCCTTCGTCATAAGGCGTCAGGAAGAAGGTCTTCAGTAATACTACGTTCAAATTTTTGGAAAAGGCGTCATCCTGCTTCTCTTCCTGCAGGTTCTCCGCTCTTTTTAAGATCCTGTGCCACTTTAGAATATAAGCCTCATATCGCGGAAGCTCCGGCACGTCCAGCCATCTGCTGATCTTTACCTTCGCCTTGGGATGGTCACATTCGCTCTTCTGAAGAAAGTACCGGAAGCCCTCGCCCTCGTAATACCGCCCCAAAGGAAACAGTCTGCAAAGTCCCGGACGGAACGCATGGACGCTGCACCAACCCTGTGCATCCAAAAAAGGACACTTTTCTTCCGCTTCCCCCCGTGCCGATGCGCTGACCTGCCTGCCTCCGTTCGAAGTCGTGAAACCTCCCGCGGGCGCCATTTTTAAATGTGGCACGATCACGCCGTCCACTACTCTGAGGGCAATGACGTTCTCTGCCAAAAGCTCCCCTGCATTCTTGCCCAGTCCTCTTTGAAAGCGCCATAGGTCGTAGGGATCCAAAAGAATGGTATCCCCCATTTCATGGCAGCATTTTGAACAATCCTTGCACCCAAGGCAATCCGCCTTCACCAGGTCATTTGCCGTATATAGTTTCCCGTCAGAGATTTCCTCCAGGCTCACGTATCGCTTCATTCTTCTCACTCCCATCGCACTATTCCGCATATAGTAAGTAAACCAAAGCCCGCCGGGCTTATGCCTGACGGGCTTACGTGTTCTTTTGATGGCGCTGGTCTTACTTTGCAGCGATCTCTGCCTTCAGCTTCTCGGTAAGTGCAGGAACGATCTTGTTCAGGTCGCCTACAATGCCGTAGTCAGCCACGTCAAAGATGGGAGCGCTCTCATCCTTATTGATGGCAATGATGATGTCGGACTCTTCCATGCCGGCCAAGTGCTGGATGGCACCGGAGATACCGATTGCAAAGTATACGTTGGGACGAACGGTCTTACCGGTCTGACCAACCTGAAGATCCTTGGGCTTCCAGCCAGCGTCTACAACTGCACGGGAGCAGCTTACGGTTGCACCAAGTACTGCAGCGAGGTCATCAAGGAGCTTGAAGTTCTCAGCACTTCCTACTCCACGACCGCCGGATACAAGGATCTTTGCATCCATGATGTCAACGGTATCGGTTACGGCCTTAACAACCTTCAAAATCTCAACGTACTTGTTGTCAGGAGTAAATCCGGGATTGAACTCCTCAACTACTGCCTTCGCGCCGGCAACCTTGGCACGCTTCTGCATAACGCCGGGACGAACGGTAGCCATCTGAGGACGGAACTCAGGACAAGCAATGGTAGCAATGGTGTTTCCACCGAATGCAGGACGGGTCATCAGCAGCTGATTGTGCTTCTGCTCTCTTCCGGGAATGGGATTGATGGGGAAATCACCAATCTCCAGCTGGGTACAGTCTGCAGTCAGACCGGTATGGATCCTCGCGGATACGCGGGGACCAAGATCACGTCCGATGGCCGTAGCGCCTACCAGGAAGATCTCAGGCTTATACTTATTGATAACGGATGCAAGTGCATGGGCATAAGGCTCAGTTCTGTAATCCTTCAGCTCGGGATCATCAACAACGATCACCTTGTCAGCGCCGTACTCAGCCAGCTCGTCTGCCAGGCCCTTTACGTCACTACCAACCAATACAGCAGTTACTTCAGTGCCAAGAGCCTCTGCAAGATCTTTACCCTTGCCAATGAGCTCGAAGGCAATGCTGTTCAGTACGTTGTCTACCTGCTGCGCGAAGACATATACGCCCTTATATTCCTCTAAATTCATTTTTTTATCCTCCAAAATATTATTAGATAACGTGTCTATCCTTCAACTTGCCAACAATGTAGTCAACGGACTCTGTAACGTCGAGATTTACCTTCTCGCCCTGGCCCTTACGAACCTTATCGGAAGCCTTTGCGATCTGGGTGGGAGATCCCTTCAGACCAAGGTTGGAATCCTCAACGCCGATCAGGTTTGCACGGCCCCAAACGGTGATCTCAGCATCCATTGCATCAAAGATTCCGCCGGGAGTCATGTAACGGGGAGCATTCAGCTCAGCAAGTGCGGTGATCAGACAAGGCATCTGTGCCTTCAGCACGTGATAACGGTCATCAAACTGACGTTCAACGATCACGCTCTTTCCGTCCTCGCTGATCTCGATCTTCTGTGCATAAGAGATTACGGGGATGCCAAGGTGCTCAGAGATCTGAGGACCAACCTGTGCGGTATCTCCGTCGATTGCCTGACGGCCGGTGATGATCAGGTCGTAATCCAGGTTGCGGATGGCACCTGCCAGGGTCTGGGAAGTAGCCCAGGTATCAGCGCCGCCCAGTACTCTGTCGGTAACAAGGATTCCCTTGTCAGCGCCCATTGCCATAGCCTCGCGAAGCACGTCCTCAGCCTTGGGAAGACCCATGGTGATAGCGGTAACTTCTGCGCCATACTGATCCTTTAAGCGAAGTGCAGCCTCAAGACCTGCCTTGTCATCGGGGTTCATAATAGTCATCATCGCAGCTCTGTCCAGGGTACCATCGGGATTGAACTTAACGCCGCCCTTGGTATCGGGAACCTGCTTAATACAAACAACAATTTTCATTGTATTTTCACTCCTTATATTATTTTTTGTTTTATGGTCATTCAAGACGGGGCCTTCGATCCCCTCATAGGACGGGACCTTCGATCCTCTCATAAGACGGGACCTTCGAAACCTGCGGTTTCTCGGTCGCGTTGCAAATTTGCAACGCTAACAGTCCTTTCGTCTGCTTCATCTCTCCTGCAAGCAGGGAGCTGAAGCACCCGCAAGTCCTGCCCGTCTTACTTCAGCAGATTCGCGGAGATGACCATTCTCTGAACTTCGCTGGTGCCCTCGTAGATCTCGGTGATCTTAGCGTCACGCATCATGCGCTCTACTTCGTACTCTCTGGTATAACCGTAACCGCCGTGAAGCTGAACGGCCTTGGTGGTAACTTCCATTGCCATCTCTGCAGCATACAGCTTAGCCATTGCAGCCTCTACGCTGTAAGAGGTCTTGTGATCCTTGGTGTACTGATCCTTGGTGGTAGCTGCCTTGTATACCATGAACTGAGCAGCCTGAGCCTTGGTAGCCATGTCAGCCAGCTGGAACTGGGTGTTCTGGAATGCGCCGATGGCCTTGCCAAACTGCTTTCTCTCCTTAACGTAAGCGATGGTTCTCTCAAGAGCGCCCTCACCAATACCCAGTGCCTGTGCAGCGATACCGATACGTCCGCCGTCCAGGGTATGCATTGCGATGTTGAAGCCCTTGCCCTGCTGTCCCAGCATGTTAGCCTTAGGAATGCGGCAGTCGGTAAAGATCAGCTCATAGGTGGAGGATCCGCGGATACCCATCTTCTTCTCCTTGGTACCGAAGGTAAATCCGGGAGTGCCCTTCTCAACGATGAATGCGGAGATCTCCTTCAGCATCTTGCCGCGCTTCTCAACCATGCCGGTTACGGCGAAGATCACGTAAACGTCTGCTTCCTTACCGTTGGTGATAAAGATCTTGGATCCGTTGAGAACCCACTCGTCACCATCCAGGGTAGCCTTGGTCTGCTGGCCCTGAGCATCGGTACCTGCGCCGGGCTCGGTAAGACCGAAAGCGCCGACTTTTAAGCCTGCTGCCAGATCGGGAAGGTACTTCTGCTTCTGCTCTTCCGTACCATAGGTAAGGATGGGATCACAGCAAAGGGAAGTGTGTGCGGAAACGATAACGCCGGTGGTACCGCAAACCTTGGACAACTCCTCTACGCACATTGCGTAGGTCAAAATGTCACATCCCTGTCCGCCGTACTCCTTGGGAATGGGAATACCCATAAAACCGGCCTTAGCCATCTTTTCAACGGTAGCGCGAGGGAACTCCTCGGTCTCATCTACCTCAACGGCAAGAGGCTTTACCTCTTTCTCGGCAAACTCTCTGAACAGAGCGCGTGCCATCTCATGCTTTTTGCTCAAAGTGAAATCCATGATTTCTTTCCTCCATTTATTTGTTTATCTGTAATATTATAAAGCGTCAACGGGCGTCTTGGTTCTGTCTGCATTATATACGTAGAAGCCCTTGCCGCTCTTTACGCCAAGATTGCCGCCGCGAACCATCTTGCGGATCAGGGGACATGCACGATACTTGGAATCACCGGTCTCCTTGTAGAGAACGTCCATAATTGCAAGGCAGATGTCAAGTCCTACAAAATCACCAAGCTCAAGGGGTCCCATGGGATGATTTGCGCCCAGCTTCATGGCTGCGTCGATGCCGGCCACGTCAGATACGCCTTCCATCTTGATGAAAGCAGCTTCATTGATCATGGGGATCAGAATGCGGTTTACAACAAAACCGGCTGCCTCGTTAACCTGTACTGCGGTCTTGCCAATCTCCTCGGAGATCTTCTTGATGCAGTCAACGGTTTCCTGAGGAGTGTTTACGCCTGCAATTACCTCAACCAGCTTCATTCTGTCAGCGGGATTGAAGAAGTGCATGCCGATCATGGGTCTGGTCAGGCCGTTTCCGATCTCGGTAATGGAAAGGCTGGAGGTGTTGGAAGCAAATACACACTCAGGCTTGCAGATCTTGTCCAGCTCACCAAACGTGGTCTTCTTAACGTTCATGTCCTCGAATGCCGCCTCAACGATCAGATCGCAGTCTGCACAAAGGTCTTCCTTCAGACCGGGAGTGATCTTTGCAAGGATTCCGTCTACGGCTTCCTGGGTAAGCTTGCCTTTCTCAACGAGCTTTGCATAGCCCTTTGCGATCTTGTCCTTACCGCCCTGTGCCCACTCCTGCTTAATGTCGCAGAGTGCAACTTCATAGCCGTCTACCTGAGCAAATGCCTTTGCAATGCCCTGTCCCATGGTACCAGCACCAATAATACCTACCTTCATTGTAGTTCCTCCTTATATAAATTTTATTATTTTTTGTTCATCTTGCCTTATGAAAGCAAACTTTCGTAATTTCATAAAGCACGTCCGCGAAAAAACGCTTGATTCTGAAATCTTACGCGTTCTTGAAAGGAGCTTTCACCTTCTCCTTATTCTTGTCCAGGAAGAAGGCCATGCCGTACTTCTGATCCTCGGTCTCGAAGCAGTCTCCGAAGAGCTTCTCTTCGATCACAATGGCATCATCCATCTTTGCGTCAAGGCCCTCGTTAATGGCCTTCTTGCAATTACGAACGGCGATGGGAGCATTCTTGGCGATGGTGGCTGCCATCTTTTCTGCGGCTGCCATCAGAACTTCCTTCGCGCTCTTTACCACGTTGCCCTCAGCGTCAACCTCAGCCTCGAACACCTCGTTTACAAGTCCAATGCGATAAGCTTCGGGAGCCTTAATGTTTCTTGCGGTGTAGATCAGCTGTTTTGCCATGCCGGGGCTTACAAGACGAGCCAGTCTCTGGGTTCCGCCAAAGCCGGGAGTGATGCCAAGACCAACTTCAGGCTGACCAAATACGGCATTTGCGGAGCAAAGTCTGATGTCACAGCTCATGGAGATCTCGCATCCGCCGCCCAGCGCAAAGCCGTTTACGGCTGCGATCACGGGAATGGGGAAGGTCTCCAGCTTACGGAACACGTCGTTGCCCTTCTTTCCGAACGCTTCTCCCTCTGCCTTCGTCAGGGTGCTCATCTCTCCGATGTCAGCGCCTGCCACGAAAGACTTCTCTCCCGCACCGGTCAGAACCAGGCAACGAACCGTATTTAAGTCAACGGCATCCAGGGTGGCGCTAAGCTCGTCCAACACCTGGGAATTCAGTGCATTCAGTGCTCTCTCACGGTTGATGGTGATCACTGCGTAAGCACCCTTCTGCTCATAAAGAATAAAATCCATTTCACCCTCATTTCTGCTGCCGCTTACGTGCAGCCATCATAATCGATCGTCTATTTACGCACCAAAGAGAATACCCCCTGTTCGGAAGCATTCTCTTGGTATTTTGCCCTTCAGATAACCGTCATCAGGAAAGCGATCTCCCCTTTTCCGGTTCTCCCGTCGGCATTAGTCTTCAATTTTTACGATGGTAGCGCAACCCATGCCACCGCCGATGCAAAGAGTTGCAAGACCGGTCTTGGCACCCTTTGCCTGCATCTCGTGAAGCAGGGTTACAAGGATACGGCATCCGGAAGCACCTACGGGATGACCAAGAGCGATGGCACCGCCGTTAGGATTCAGCTGCCTGTCAACGTCAATGCCAAGATCCTTACCAACGGCAACGGACTGCGCAGCAAATGCCTCATTAGCCTCGATAATGTCGAAGTCTTCGATCTTCATGCCGGTCTTTGCCATAACCTTCTTGGTAGCGGCAACGGGGCCGATACCCATAACCTCGGGACGAACGCCTGCAAGAGCACCTGCAACGAAGGTTGCCATGGGCTTAACGCCAAGCTCCTTAGCCTTCTCCTCGCTCATCACAACGATGGCTGCAGCACCGTCGTTGATGCCGGAAGCGTTACCTGCGGTAACAAATCCGCCGGGATTAATGGGACGAAGCTTTGCAAGGCCTTCCATGGTGGAGCCGGGACGGGGACCTTCGTCAACCTTAAACTCGATAACCTCTTTCTTCTTCTTAACGGTAACGGGAACGATCTCCTTATCGAAAGCGCCTGCCTTCTGAGCTGCTTCGCACTTCTGCTGGGACTTCAGGGCAAACTCATCGATCTCTTCTCTGGTAAGTCCCCACTCTTCGCAGATGTTGTCTGCGGTCTTGATCATGTGATAATCATTGAATGCATCCCAAAGAGCATCCTTGATCATGGTATCTACGAGAGTACCATTGTTCATTCTGTATCCGAAACGTGCCTGAGGAATTGCATAAGGAGCCATGGACATATTCTCCATGCCGCCTGCAACAACGATGTCGGCATCACCTGCCATGATCATCTGTGCTGCCTGGTTTACGCAGTTCAGACCGGATCCGCAAACCACGTTCATGGTAACTGCGGGAACCTCATTGGGAAGGCCTGCCTTAATGGAAGCCTGACGAGCCACGTTCTGGCCAAGGCCAGCCTGGATAACGCAACCCATGTAAACCTGATCAACCTGCTCCGGCTTAACGCCTGCACGGTTCAAAGCCTCCTTAATAACGATTGCGCCCAGCTCTGCTGCGGGAGTCGTGCTGAGTGTTCCGCCCATGGTACCGATGGCGGTACGACAAGCGCCGGCTAAAACTACTTTTCTTGCCATTTGTTTTTCCTCCATGTTTTCTTTTTGCTTTGTTTCCTGGAACTTTTGTTATTGCTTATTAGGTTTTTGAATGATTGTTATTTTTTTATCATTCCAATCTTCCCCATTGTAACATAGTCACTCCTCTTTTGCAATGACTTTATCATGAAAATTTTGTGAATCATTTTGTGAATTGCGCCGCCCCGTATTCCTCTTCCGTGATGCTTAATGCCTGACGTGAGGGTTATTTTCCTCTAGCAATTGCTTCAGGCGTTCATTCTCCTTCCTCAGTTTTTCGACTTCTTTCTCCGCATTGTCAGCCCTATTTTTTTCTTTCTCCGTTTGCTTTTGTTCTTCCGCTCT
>ONSO01000259.1 GCA_900320485.1 uncultured Lachnospiraceae bacterium
AAAAGGAATGCGTTATGGCAGATCTGGATTACAAAGAGCTATATGAAAAAGAGGCACTGAAATGCTCCGACCTGGCGGGAAAGCTGACGGAGCTGGAGATGAAAAATCAGGAGCTGGAGTGGAATCTTGGGAGGATCAAGGGAAATCCCCTGTGGAAGATGACGGGGCCGTTAAGAAAGTGCATGCACTGGGGCATCCGCCAGAGAGACCGGCTTAGAAACTGCGGCAGCATCAAAGGGGTTTTCCGAAAGCTCGACCAAAAGAAGCTGGAGCGTCAGGCCATGCACGCGCTGGGCAAGGGGAGCTTTCCAACGCCCGAGGAGCGGGCGGCGCAGGAAGCGGCGAAGTTCCCAAGAATGGTAAAGATCAGCATCCTTGTGCCCCTATACAATACGCCCAAGGAGTTCCTCACGGAGATGATCGAGTCCGTCACGGGCCAGACCTACGGAAACTGGGAGCTTTGCCTTGCGGACGGCTCCGACGCCGAGCATGCGTTTGTGGGAGAGATCTGTAAGGAATATGCCGCTAAGGCAAATGGCAGGATCGTCTATAAGAAGCTGGAAAAGAACATGGGGATCTCAGGCAACACCAATGCCTGCCTGACCCTGGCCAGCGGGGAGTATATCGGCCTTTTTGATCATGACGACCTGCTGCATCCGTCCGTTTTGTACGAATACGTAAAGGCCATTAATGAGCAGGGTGCAGACTATCTTTACTGCGACGAGATCACCTTCCATAACGGCGACGTGGACAAGATGCTGACCCTTCATTTCAAGCCGGATTATGCGCCGGACAATCTCCGGGCCAACAACTATATCTGTCATTTCAGCGTGTTTTCCAGAGAACTTCTGGACGGCACGGAATTGTTCCGCACGCAGTTTGACGGAAGCCAGGACCATGACATGATCCTGCGCCTTACGGATAATGCAAAGAAGATCGTACACGTGCCGAGAGTCCTTTATTACTGGCGCTCCCACGCGGGAAGCGTGGCTTCCGGCATCGAGGCAAAGCCCTATGCCATTGAGGCGGCCAAGGGAGCCGTGGCGGAGCATCTTCGTAAGCACGGCTTTGAGAATTTTAAGATTACCAGTACCCGTGCCTTTGCCACCATCTTCCGCATCCAGTATCAGATCCTGGGTCATCCGAAGATCAGCATTGTGATCCCCAACAAGGACCACGTGGAGGATCTGCAGCGCTGCGTTTCCAGCATTTTGGAAAAGTCCACTTATGACAATTTTGAGATCATCATCGTGGAAAACAACAGCGGCACGCAGGAGATCATGGCCTACTACGGAAAGCTTCTGGGGTATGAGTACGGGCAGGCGCCCGGCAGTGCGGAGAAGGCAAAGGGGCTGGCCGGCGAGAAGGCAGGAAACGTGCTGGTTGCCGGCGAGAACGGCTTGGCCCCCGGCAGGATCAAGATCGTGACCTACAAGGGAGCGTTTAATTACTCCGCAGTCAATAATTTAGGGGTTTCTTATGCGGATGGCGAGTACGTGCTTCTCTTAAACAACGACACGCAGGTGATCACTGCCAACTGGCTGGAGGAGCTTCTCATGTATGCCCAGCGGGAGGACGTGGGAGCCGTGGGCGCAAAGCTCTACTACGGAGACCACACCATTCAGCATGCCGGCGTGATCTTAGGGCTTGGGGCGCACCGCACTGCGGGACATTGCCATTATAAGCAGGAACGCCAGAATCTCGGATACATGGGCCGCCTTTGCTATGCACAGAATTTCAGTGCCGTGACGGGAGCCTGCCTCATGGTAAAGAAGTCCCTGTATGAGGAGGTGGGAGGGCTTGATGAGAGCTTTGCCATTTCCTTAAACGACGTGGACTTTTGCCTGAAGCTTCGGGAGAGGGGACTTCTCAACGTCTTTACGCCTTTTGCGGAGCTTTTCCACTTTGAGTCGATTTCCAGGGGGCTGGATGATCAGGGCGAAAAGGCGGAGCGCTACAACAGGGAAGCCGAGCAGTTCCGTACAAAGTGGAAGGCCGTACTGGATGCGGGAGATCCTTATTACAATCCCAATTTTTCACTGGATAAGAGTGATTTTTCACTAAAAATCATAAAAAAGGCGTAAGGAAAAAATGAGTAAAAACGAATTTCTGCAGGAATTGCGCAGGCGTCTCAGCGGGCTGGAGCAGTCCGAGGTGTCCCAGCGCCTGGCGTTTTTTGATGAGATCATAGAAGACTATAAGGCAGACGGGGTGCCGGAGGAAGAAGCGGTGAAAAGGCTTGGCACCGTCGACGGGATCGTGGCGCAGGTGGCCTCGGAAATCCCGCTGGCAAGGCTTGTGGCAAAGAAGGTGAAGGGCAAGAGCTCTTCCCACGTGGGAAAGATCCTGGCGGTCATCTTTACGTTCCCCCTGTGGTTTCCGCTGCTGGTCGTACTGTTTACGCTGATCTTTGCCTGGTATATTGTCCTGTGGGCGCTGGTGATCAGTTTATTTGCCGTGGATGCGGCGCTGTTTTGTGTGGGCGTCTTTGGGATCCTTAGCACCATCCCCCTCATGGCAGAGCAAAATACGGCGCTGGCGGGACTGATGCTTGGCGCGGCGTTTCTTTGCCTTGGGCTTTTCATGCTACTGTTTTTTCTGTAATATTCCGCACCCCCTTATGTTCTATAAAATTGCATGATGGTGGTGATGAACGTTATGTTTCTCTTTTAAACATACTCAAGCTTAAACAACACATTTTTTCAGTGGAGGATGAGATTTCTACTATTCCAAAAATAAATGAAGAAGGTTTGGCAGCCCTTCTTAGCTCTTACAGAAAGGAATCTGTTAATTTTTTGAAAAGCAATTCATCAAAATATTTAT
>ONSO01000017.1 GCA_900320485.1 uncultured Lachnospiraceae bacterium
TTCCCACCGACTTGCTCCGGCTGTCGCCACTGTTGTTTCGGTTATCTCCCATCACAAAGTATTCGTCCTCCCCAAGGGTAATGGGTTCAATGGCCCTCTGGATGTTTTCCGGCTTGATCACTTCCTTGCCGTAGCTTTCATTCAGCTTCTCCCCGTTAACGTAAATGGATCCGTCCGTCTTGATCTGAATGGTTTCACCGGGGAGTGCAATGATCCTTTTAATGTACAATGTATTGGGATCATTGTCAAAGGGCTTAAGAACAATCACGTCAAATCGTTTGGGATCGCTAAAACGGTAGGATATCTTATCCACCATAAGATTTTCGCCATTATACAGGGTGGGTTCCATGGATTGTCCATCCACCTCCGTTCGCTGTACCACAAATTTTACGACCAAAAGCGCCACAAGAAGGACGCCGCCAAAATACAAGATATTGCTAATGATCTCCTTGATCACTTCTTTTTTCACTTCTGACAATCCTCCAAAGTCATTCTTCCTATTTTCCCGTTGCGGAATTCATCAAGCAAAATTCCCGCAGCCTTTTCAATGTCGGGGGAATTCCCCTTAGAATAGCATTTTCTGCTCTCCGCGATTTTTTCAAGGACCTCATGGCCTTCGCCCTCTTCAGAGATCTGAAACCGTTTGGCAAGATACCCCGGATAGAGGCTTCTGATCAGGCTGATCAATTCCCAGCAAAGCTCCTGCAGCTGTAAGATCTCGTCGTTGACGGATCCGATGAACGCCAGGCGAAGGCCTACGTTTCTGTCCTCAAATTTCGGCCATAAAATGCCGGGCGTGTCTAAAAGCTCAAGATTCTTTCCAACGTTGATCCATTGTTTTCCCTTGGTAACGCCGGGCTTGTTCCCCGTTTTAGTGCAGGCTTTTCCCGCAAAGGCATTGATAAAGGTGGACTTTCCCACGTTGGGAATGCCGACGACCATGGCACGGATCGGACGGTTAACGATCCCCCGCTTTCTGTCCCTTTCTATCTTTTCCCTGCAGGCTTTTTCCACCAATCCCCGTATGTTTTTTACGCCGGCGCCGGATTTTGCGTTTATCTCCAGCACGTGCGCTCCCAGACTCTCAAAATATTTTGCCCACGCCTGATTCTTTTTGGGATCTGCCAGATCCGATTTGTTCAGCAATACGATCCTGCTCTTGTTCTTCGCCAGCTCGTCTATGTCCGGATTGCGGCTGCTCATGGGGATCCGTGCGTCTAATACTTCCATGACAAGATCGATCAACACCATGTTTTCCTGCATCATCCGCCTGGCCTTTGTCATGTGCCCCGGATACCAGTTCACGTTCATTTTTTCTTCGCTCACAAGCTTATTATCCTTCCAAGTAATCTTTTGCCTTACCAAATGGAGATGGTTTCCGAATACACCACCTTCTTTTCCGGCTCAGGCGACGTGGCAGAGATCACCAGCTCATAAGGGATCCTGCTCATGCCGCGGTATTTCGGCAAACATGCGTAAAAGAGTCCCGGCGTCTCCTCCATCAGCTTTTCGATGGCAGCATCATGCCTTGCCTTAATGCTGCCTATTCCAATGGGTACGTAGACCCGGTTCTCCGGCGTCTCCGCTCCCCCAAAACGGGCCGTTTTCAGATAAATGGGTTCCAGCATTCCCTTATCCGTCATTAAATGCGCCTTTCCCAAGGAATCAATGGCCGCAAACCCCGTGATCTGTTCCTTTTTGTCCCAAAATTTTAAAGCATCCAGAAATCTCAACTTGATACCCCCATGTTCTTCTTAACCCCAAACCGCTCGTCACGGGCTTATGAAACGCCCGTGCATTTCGCTGCCCTAATGAATCCGTCCCATCTTTTCCTCTTCTCTTGCCATGTGCCACCAGGCAATGCCGATCATATCCCCTTTATCCACCGGACCAATGTTTGCCTGTCTGCTGTCCTCCCCGTCCATGGGATTGTCTCCCATGCAGAAGTATTGTCCGTTTTGCAGCGTAATGGCATTTTCCGCGATTCCGGGATCAGAGATCTCTCCGTCGATCAGTTCGGAGACCACGTCATTGACCCAAAGCTTCCCCTCCCTGATCTGAACCACGTCCCCCGGCCCGGCTACGATCCTTTTTACGTAATAATGCGAATTCTCATTACCGTGAGGGAGAAAAACCACCACGTCACCTTTTTTCGGCACAAACAATACGTAAGCAAAGCGGTTCACCAGTATTTCCTGACCATTATACAGGCCGGGCTCCATGGAGGAACCGACAACGCTACACTTCATTCCAAAAAAATACACGCATACCACTGCCATAAACGCGGATATCAGCGCCACCATCATACAGACAAAAATTTCGGAAACGATGGGAAAACGATTCTTTTTTTCCGGAACGTAAAAACGCAATCCCCTGCTTTTTTTCATGTCGCCTCCCTTTACAAGACCAGCCGCTTCCTCCCAATTACCGCATGCCCGTCGGCGCGTTCTTAATTTATCCGGGATCGCAGGCATAATCTTTAACTATTCTACCATAAAATTTAAAAATAGAAAAGACGTTCACCGAAGTAAACGTCTTTTTTCTCTTGGAAATTACTTTACAAGCTCTCTCACCTTTGCCTTCTTACCAATGCGGCTTCTCAGGTAGTTCAGCTTAGCCCGTCTAACCTTACCGTGACGGATCACTTCGATCTTTTCTACGTTGGGAGAATGAAGGGGCCATGTCTTCTCAACGCCTACGCCGTTAGAAGTCTTTCTGACGGTGAAGGTCTCTCTGTTGCTGCCGCCCTGTCTCTTCAGGACAACGCCCTCAAAGATCTGAACTCTTTCACGGTTACCCTCTTTGATCTTACCGTATACTCTTACGGTATCACCAACGTTGAACTCGTCAACGGAAGCCTTTAACTGTTCAGCTTCAATTTCCTTGATAATGTCATATGCACTCATGTTTGTGCCTCCTTGATAAAATTTGACGTTCTTAATACCCATTCCGGTAACAGAGGACCATCTCTTCTTTGCAACTTTGATATAATATCATACTTTTTCTATGATTGCAAGTCTTTTTTCGTCCAAAAAACGGTTTTCTTGCCAACGTACAGGCCCATTTTCTGCTGCATCTTTAGGGAGGCTTCGTTTTTTACCCGGATGTGGGCATAAGGAAGCCCTCCGCGCTCCAAAGCCTTATTTACAAGATAGGATGCCAGGGAGGATCCCACGCTGGTCCGTCTGTACTTTGGATCTACAAATAAAAGTCCAAGGCTCCCTCCCATGTGGATCCCGCAAAATCCGGCCAGCTCACCATCTTCAAATGCAGCAAAAAAAGCACCGCTCCGGATTCTTTCCTGAAGGTATTCCTTCGCTTCCCGGCCATAGTTTTCTGCTGCATAATCCAACATTTCCGGGGGAAAAGGGCGGACGTCCTTATGGGCAACGGGCAGGGCATTCTTCTGCGTATAGACGCTCTGATAACACTCATCCATCTCCCCATATCCAAGCTCGTCCTGCAGATAGTCGATCAGCGCAGCACAGTTATGCAACAGTACGGGATGACCGGCGGGTGCCCATTTCATCAATCTTTTACCCGTCTCAGGATCATCACAGCACAGCATGACCGTGCCCGTATTAACGTCGACGCCAATGGCCTGATCTCCCTCCGCATAAAGAAGCTTTGCCGTTCCGCGCATCAAGCCGTCGATAAGGTACGCATTTTCCTTTTTGTGTTTCAGAAGGCTTTGTATGGTTTTCTGCCTCTGCTCATATTTTTCATAAAGGTCTGGACGCAGCTCCCTGGTAAGCCTTTCGGATTCTTCCTGACGCCATTTAAAGATCTTTTTGTGGTCTCCGGACAAAAGGACCTGCGGAACCGGTTTTCCATGCCATACCTCAGGCCTGGAGTACTGAGGATACTCCAGCAGATCATTTTCAAAGGTTTCCGTCTGAGCGGATTCCTCACTGCCAAGAACCCCGGGGATCAGTCTGGAGATGGCATCGATCATCACCATGGCCGGCAGTTCTCCACCCGTAAGGACAAAGTCTCCGATGGACACGCGGTCCGTCACGATCTCCTCCAGGGCTCTCTCGTCAATACCCTCGTAATGCCCGCAAAGGATGATCAGTTCTTCTTCCTTTGCAAATTCCTTTGCCATGGACTGGATAAAGGTTTTTCCCTTCGGCGTAACGTAGACGGTCCGGATCCTCTTCCCTTCCTCTCCGCGCTTTTGCAGCGATCTCCAGGCATCGTAAACGGGCTGTGCCTGTATCAGCATTCCCGCTCCGCCGCCATAGGTATAATCATCGACCTTCCCATGCTTTTCCAAAGTAAAATCCCTTACGTTGACCGCCGAAACGCCGATCAGTTTTTTTGCCATGGCTCTTTTTAATATGGAGTTGTCGCAGCCATTCTCTATCATTTCCGGGAAAAGCGTCAATACGTGAAACTGCATTCCGTCATGCCTCCCTTTGCCTATGGCATCAATCCGTCCATCACGTGAACTCGTACAAAGCCTTCCTCCACGTTGACTTCCAACACGCACTGCTTAATGGCCGGAAGCAAGAGCTCCCCGCCGTCACTAAGCCTTATCACGTAAACGTCATTGGCACCGGTGGCCATGACGTCCTCCAGCGTTCCGATCTCCTGATCCTCTTTGTCTCCGTCCAAAACGCGAAGTCCCATAAGATCCGCAATAAAGTACTCATCCTTTTGCAATCTCACGGCCTTGTCTCTTGTCACAAACAGACTGCACTGGCGAAGCTTTTCCACTGCGTCTCTGTCATCAAAGCCTTTCAGCTTCAGGATCACCATCTGCTTAAAAAATTTAACGCTTTCGATCTCAACTGCTTTTTCTTCTTTTCCCCGAACAAGGATCACCTCTTTAAGGCGCCTGAAGCGCTTCGGATCATCCGTGGTGGGAAATACGTTTACCTCACCGTTTACGCCGTGAGGGGAAGTGATCACGCCTACCTGAAATCTTGTTTCCATGCTTCAATCCCCTATATAACAGTAGAGACCGCCCTTTCGAAGCGGTCTCCGGCATCGCAAGATCTTAAATGATCTCAACGTCAACCCTTGTGTTGTCCTTAAAAGAAGCTGCCTTAACGACAGTTCGGATCGCCTTTGCGATCCTGCCCTGCTTTCCAATTACTTTACCCATATCGGAGGCAGCCACGTGAAGCTCAATCACAATATTTCTTCCTTCGACTTTTTCAGTCACAGTGACTTCGTCGGGATTATCGACTAGAGCTTTCGCTACTACTTCAACTAATTCCTTCATAAATCCACCTCCAACAAGATTAGCTTATTTTTCGATGCCGGCAGCCTTGAACAGCTTTCCTACAACCTCGGTAGGCTGAGCGCCGTTTGCAAGCCACTTCTTCGCAAGCTCCTCGTTGATCTTGAAGGTGGAAGGATCGGTGGAAGGATCATAAGTACCGATCTCCTCGATAAATCTTCCGTCTCTGGGGGAACGGGAGTCAGCAACGATAATTCTATAAAAAGGTGCCTTCTTCTGTCCCATTCTTCTCAATCTGATCTTTACTGCCATTTCTTTTTTCCTCCATTTACCTAAAAAATAATTTGTAACATATACTCAAAAATCATTTCCGGAATGTCCTATCATGATTTTTTCGTCAAAAGTAAGTTGTTTTAGAAGGGAAATCTTCCGCCCTTCATTCCGGGGAATCCGCCAAAGCCTCCCCTGCGCTTTCCGCCCATGCCTCCAAACTGTTTCATCATCTTCTGGCTCTGCTCAAACTGCTTGATGAAGCGGTTTACGATGGCAACCTCAACGCCTGCGCCCTTTGCAATGCGGAACTTTCGCTGAGGATTCAGGATCTTGGGATTTCTGCGCTCCTGCTTTGTCATGGACAGCACGATGGCCTCCATCTGTTTCATCTGCTTCTCATCGATCATTCCTTCAAGATCGGAAGCCTTTACGCCCATGCCGGGAAGCATGCTCAGGATACTGGTCAGGCCTCCCATGTTGCGCATCTGCTTCATGCTCTCAAGGTAGTCTTCAAAATCGAATTTTCCCTTTTTGACGTGGTCCGCCATTTCGCGGCCCTTTTCCTCGTCTATGTCAATGGCTTCCTGTGCTTTCTCGATCAGCGTCAGCACGTCGCCCATGCCAAGGATCCTGTTAGCCATGCGGTCCGGATAGAACTGCTCCATGTCCGTGAGCTTTTCACCCATGCTGACGTAGAGAATGGGTTTCCCGGTAACGGCCTTAATGGAGAGGGCTGCACCGCCTCTGGTATCGCCATCCATCTTGGAGAGGATGACGCCGTCAACTCCCACCTTCTGGTTAAACTCATTTGCCACGTTTACCGCATCCTGACCCGTCATGGCGTCAACAACCAGGAGGGTTTGATGAACGGTAACGTTCTCCTTGATCTCCTGAAGCTCAGCCATCATGTCCTCATCCACGTGAAGGCGTCCGGCCGTATCAAGGATCACCACGTTGTAGCCGTTCCTCTCGGCATGCTTCAGCGCTTCCTTTGCGATTTCCACGGGCTTTACGTCCGTTCCCATGTCAAAGACGTCGATGCCGATCTTATTACCGTTTACGTGGAGCTGTTCCACGGCTGCGGGACGATAGACGTCACAGGCAACAAGCAAACATTTCTTTCCCTTCTGGCGGAACTTCCCGGCAAGCTTTGCCGTGGCGGTGGTCTTACCTGCACCCTGAAGACCTGCCATCAGGATTACGGTAATGGCTTTTCCCGGCTGGAACTGGACCTCCGTAGTTTCGCTTCCCATAAGGGAGATCATTTCTTCGTTAACGATCTTTATTACCATCTGGCCCGGATTCAATCCGTTCATCACGTCCTGGCCAACGGCTCTTTCCTCCACGGCTTTTACAAATTGTTTTACGACCTTGAAGTTCACGTCCGCCTCAAGAAGTGCCATTTTCACTTCCTTTAAGGCGATCTTTACGTCCTCCTCCGTCAGCTTTCCCTTACCGCGAAGACTCTTGAATATGTTTTGAAGTTTATCGGTTAAGCTTTCAAATGCCACGCCACTGCTCCTTCACTCATTCCATTCACGTAATGCTTTATGACAGACGCCTAAAGCGTATCCATAAGATCACCGGTTACCCGTCTGATTTCGGCAAGCCGATCTTGAAGCTCCTTAGGCGTTGCTCCCTCACCGGTCTTAGTCAGTTCATTGATCCTGGCGATCTTTTCCTTGGCTTTTTCAAAGCGTTCCACCAAGCGTAGCTTGGATTCATAATCCGTCAGGATCTTGTCACAGCGCTTGATCAGGTCATGAACGCCCTGCCTTGTGATCCCCTGCTCCGCTGCGATCTCTCCAAGGGACATGTCATTAAAAACTGCCGCCTCATAGACCTGTCTTTGATGCTCCGTCAGCAGATCACCATAAAAATCATAGAGAAGTACCTGTTCAAAAATCTTTTCCATGCCTTTCCTCCATGCTTTAGGTATCATACTATAGATCCGGATGTCTGTCAAGTATTTTTTCTTTACACCCTGAAATAATACTCCGTGCCCTCTCCCTCCTGGGATACGTAGGGACCATACATGGGAATGTTACAACACAAAGTTTTTCTTCCTTCGGGGAACAACAACTCGTAACCTTTACTTGAGTGAAGGCCCGGCAACTCCGTCTCATCCCCAAAGGAAATGATCTTCGCAGAGGATCCGATCTTTAGGGGAAATTGTCCCTTGGGCGGCTTTGCGTACAATTCCTCCTTTTTGTCAAAGCTAAAATAGATCCAGCTCTTGGAGGCTTCCACTTGGCGCGGTTCCTTTGCACTTTCCGTCAAAAGAAGCTTTCCCTGCCGGTCAAAAAATGCCACCTCGCCTGTTTTCCGCATGATCCTTGCAGTCACCTTATCAGCGGATGCCTCCACGTAATCTCTGGTCTCCTTTACCGTAAGGCTTCCGCTTTCACGTTCAAACTCACCTGACGCTTTCGGAAAATTCTTTCCCTGCCCTTTTTGGAAGGAAACGTGCAATGCATTTTTCCCTGCCGCCTCAATTCGAAGCGTCCCGCAGCCGCTGATAACGTTTACGGCATTTTTCTCCTTAAGACACATTTTAACTGCAAAGGATGGTTTGGAATGTCCCGGGGGCTGAAGCTCTTTTTGTTCGGGCATGGACCCAAATTCCCTGCTTAGTCTCGGATTATTTACCGGTTCCTCCTTTTTCCGTCCCGCGGCTCCCGTTCCCATTTTCTCTTCATAATACGACGGAAGCTTTGTTTGCTGCGAAATAAGTCCTGTTTTTCTCTCTGGCTTTTTTACGTTGGATACCGTAGCTTTTCCCTGCGCCGTCGTATGTCCCGCAGGCTTTTGCTCCTCTCCGATCTCAAGTCTTCTGGGGCCTACGTAATTTCTTTCCTGAAGGAGCACCTCCCCCCACTGGGCCCGCTCCCTGGCTTTTTCAGCATGCGTCTTTTCTTCCTGCGGCGGCAGGGGCTTTCTGGCGGGCTTTGAGCTTTCCACGATGGCTTTGCTTTTTTCTTCCTCTGTCACGGGTCTTCCAATGAGTCCCGTCACCTTTCCCTTATAAAATACCTTTAGTTCATGAAGGGCACGCGTTGCCGCAACGTACAGGCGTTTAACGTTTGCATCCCCTTCAGGATAATGATCCGCGGACGCATCATAGATCAGCACCGCGTCAAATTCCAGACCTTTCACCAATTCAATGGGCAAAACCAAAATACCGCTTCCAAAGGATAAGGCATCGCCACTGTTTGGAAGCAGCACCATCTTCTCAGACAGCGCTTCATAGACCTGATCCGTCATGCGCTGGTCTGCACATACTACCGCAATGGTCTCGTAGCCCTTTTGCTGCCATGCCCTCAGGACGTCTTCCGTTGCCTCGAGTAAGTCTTTTTCCGTCCTAAATCCCTTTACGGATACCTCCTCACCATGTCGTATAATGGGTTCCGTGGGATATACCCGGAAGGAGCCGTGATGCAAAACGTTCGTGGCAAAATCAGAAATTTCCACGGTATTCCGGTAGCTTTTTCTCAAAAGCCCAAAGTAGTCAAACTCCCCCGGCAGCATAACGCTTCGAAGCTCCTGCCAGTCATTCAGGCCATACTCAAGATACACGTTCTGAGAGACGTCGCCCATAATGGTATAAGTACAGGTGCTCAGGCAATATTTAAGCGCACAATATGCCATCATTCCAAAGTCCTGCGCTTCATCAATGACTACGTGCCCCGCCTCACGGATGATCTCCGTCTCCTTTAATCTTTTGTAGAGATATGCCAAGGCTGCAAGATCATAGACGTCAAAGGAATCTTCAGGACTTTTGACCCGGATCCCCGCCTCCGCCTGACTTGCAAGAAACGCCTCGTATCTTTCGAAGATGGACCCCTTCCACTCCCTGCGTCCAAAATACAGTCCATACTTTCTTCTGAGAGTTTTCTTTTCTTCTCCCGTATAGGAATAGTATTTCCCGCAGATTTCATTTTCCAGCTTTCCCAGGAGGCGTTCCGTCAGAAGCGAAACCTTGTCTGCCCTGGAAAGCTTGTCAAACCGGTCCAGAAGACTTCTGATCATGTCTCCGCTCATGAGACGCACGTGATTCTTTTCCAGATCTACGTCCTCCATGGGAAAAAGGCTCCTCTCATATTCTCTGGTAAATCTTTCCAACGCCTGAAACCATTTTCTTGTTCCCTTGACCGGCTCGGTAACGCCCCTGACCACAGGCTTGACTTTATATTTTTTAGGATCCCAATCTTCATAGAGAAGCCTTACAAAAAGCTGCTCCATGGTCATTTGTGATACGCCGTAAACGTTAAGCTCCGGTAAAACGCCGGTTACGTAATTCAGAAGGACCTGATTACTTCCTATGACGTAAAAATCCTCCGGCTTAAACTCCAGTTCGTAATTGTACAGGATATAGGAGATCCTGTGCATGGCAACGGTGGTCTTACCCGAACCCGCAGCCCCCTGAATGATCATATTATGCTGTGGTTTTTTCCGGATGACTTCGTTTTGTTCCTGCTGAATGGTTGCAATGATTTCACCAAGAACCGCTTTTTTATTCTTGGCTAGATATTTTGTCAGCAACTCGTCATTCGCCACCACGTCGCTGTCATAAAAGTCTTTGAGCCGGTCATTCTCTATCTCATACGTCCGTTTTCTTTTCAGGTTAACGACAAATTTTCCTTCTCCCTTAACGGAATAGCTCGTGGTTCCTATGGAGGAATCGTAATAAATGCCTGCAATGGGTGCCCTCCAGTCTATGACCTCCGGGTGGGCCGGATCCTTTGCTATAACGGATCTTCCAATATAATAGGATTCATCCTTTTTCACCGTCTCATCCGCAAAATCAATCCTTCCAAAGTACGGTTTTTTTCTTGCCTGGGCTGCCCTTCGAAGCTCAAAATTGGACTCCCTGAATCTTGCATCCGCATTATGCCACAGGGCCTGCTGTTCTTTATCGCTTTCATCAAACTCCTGCTGCATGGCATGCAGCTCCGCTTCCAGGTTCTTTACGTCCTGCTTTACTCCGTCCAGCTTGGCCTGTGCAATGCCAATGATCTCCGAAAGTTTTTGTTCCTCGTCCTCCCTAGTGATTCCAGGTATCAAACTCATGTATCCCTCCTGTGTGTTTATAAGCTTCCATCACGTTTCTTGCCGGCAAAAATGAGTATACTAAAAAAAATAAAATAATGCTAGACTTTTTCTTCCGTTTGTGTTACAGTATGTAATGTACTTGTGCAATAAAAAGCCATCCGCGTTACGGGTGGCTTTTTTCGTCTTTCTTACTTAAAAAATTCATGTCCTCCATGTTTAAAAAGCATCGTCAGATTTTGGTCAAACCATCTCATACTCTTTTGATCCGCATACCTTCTCGCCGCAAAATACAATGCGCCCTCAGAAATGTCTTCCCCCGAAAGCGCCCGTTCCACGGCCGCCCTGGATTCCTCACTTACCGTGACCGCCTCATATCTTCCGTTTGCCACGGGTGAAAACTGCGTCACCCCTTTACTTTTCTGAAATACCACTTCCGAAATGGTATCGGGAAAAGCCTCATCCTTAACCCTGTTTAGCACCACGTTTGCAACCAGCAGCTTTCCGTCCGCATCCTCTCCTCCTGCCTCCGCCTCCACGATCCGCTCCAAAACGCGGATCTCACTCTCCGGATATGCTTTTATCTCATCATTCCATGGTTCCCCTGCCATTATGGGAGCATTTGCGTTGCCTTCTTTCGTCTGCCCGTCCTTTGCAACGCTTTCTTTCGCCGGGCTGCCCTTTGCAACACTTTCTTTCGCCACGCCGCCCTTTGCACTGCCTTCTTTCGCCACGCTTTCTTCGTTACTCTTTAAAAAGACGTCAGAATACTCGGCATTCACGGTGCCATGCGGAACGTGCGTAAGAAGGATCTGTCCTGCGGGAGCCTGTCCGAGGCAGGCCGAATTCTTGGTTACGTTTTCAGGCGTAAGTTCCAAAACCGTCCCCGCCTTGCGTTCCCATCCCTGCAATGCTTCCTTTCCCATAAGCCACAGGAACGAACCAAGCAGAAATAAATAAATTGCACAAACGGCAACAAAGCTCTTTTTATACAATAAAATCCCTCCCTCATCTTCAGCTCTCAGGTACAAGCCTAAGATACTATATGAGGGAGGGAGAACTTGTAGAATAATTCAGATTTTAAGCCTTTACAATGGCTTTCTTGGGACATTTACCCATGCAGGTGCCACAACCGGTACATTTATCCTGATGGATCACGGCGCAGAAATTATCCACCGTCACTGCCTGCACCGGACAATTTTTCACGCAGATCCCGCAGCCGATGCAGCCTGCGTCGCAAGCCTTCATGGTAACGGGCCCCTTTTCCGTATTTGCACAGGCAACGGCCACCTTCGCCTCAAAAGGAATCAGGGTGATCAGATGATTGGGGCAGGCCGAAACACATTTTCCGCATGCTTTGCACTTTTCTTTGTCCACAACGGCAATGCCGTTTTTTACGTGAATGGCGTCAAAAGGGCACTCCTTCACGCAGGTGCCATAGCCAAGGCAGCCCTGTCTGCATGCCTTGGGACCGCCCCCCGGAACAAAACGCATCATGCGGCAATCCTTTGCTCCGTCATATTCATACTGGATCTTAGCCTTATTGCAGTCTCCCTGGCAATGAACAAAGGCAACCATTCTCTTACCGTCGCCGGCATCCACGCCCATGATCTCCCCAATCTTTTTTGCCACCGGCTCACCGCCAACGGGGCAAGCGTTAACGGGCGCTTCTCCCTTTGCGATGGCAGCCGCCAGTCCAGAGCAACCCGCGAATCCGCAACCGCCGCAATTATTGCCCGGAAGCGCGGAAAGAACGGCTTCTTCTTTTTCATCCACCTCAACGCGAAAACGGATCCCCGCGAGCCCAAGGAAGAGTCCGATCAAAATTCCCACTGCGGCAACCAAGACTGCCGCGATCACAATACTTGTCACGTCCATACTCTACCTCCGACCTATCACAAAAGTCCGGAAAATCCACAGAAAGCAATGGCCATCAGGCCTGCCGTCAGTAATACCATGGGCATTCCGCGGAAACTCTCCGGCACGTCATTATTTGCCGTTTTTTCACGGATTCCTGCCAGGATGATAATGGCAATGGAGAATCCAAGTGCCGTGCCAAATCCGTTAACAATACCCTTTAGGATCCCATATTCCTTTTGCACGTTGGTAAGAGCCACGCCCAAAACCGCACAGTTTGTAGTGATCAGCGGCAGATACACGCCCAAAGCCTGATAAAGGGACGGCACGGATTTCTTCAAAAACATTTCCACAAACTGAACCAGCGCAGCGATCACCAGGATAAACACAATGGTCTGGAGATACTGCAGCTTCAGGGGTACCAGCAGGAATTGATAGATCACTCCCGCCACGGCACTGGCAATGGTAATGACAAAGATTACCGCAACGCCCATGCCGGATGCCGTTTTCACCTTCTTAGAAACCCCAAGGAACGGACACAGTCCCAGAAACTGACTTAATACTACGTTGCTCACCAGGGAAGAGCTCAGGAGCAGGATCAACAGGTCTTTTACGTCATTCATTTTTCCTCTCCTCCTTTTTTGTTTTCCTCTTCCGCTTTCTTTTCCGAATCTTCTTTCTCTTTCACTTCATTTGCCGCCGGAGCATTCTCTTTTATCCCGTTTTCCGCAGGCGCCTTCTTTTGGGTTTCACTTAACGCTTCCGCAAGTGCCTTCTTTGGGGGTTCACTTACCGCTTCCGCCATAGCCTTCTTGTTTGTTTTCTTTATGGCATCCTTTTTTCCTTCAGCGTCATAAAAGCGCATGCCACAGCCGGATTCCGCGCAGTTTTGACAATCCTCAACACAACCTGCCGGCTTCTTGGGCTCCTTGCCTGCCTTCTTTTGCCTGATGCGAATATAATTCTGCAAAGCAGTCAGGGCTGCAAGGACAAAAAAAGCACCGGGTGCAAGGATAAAAATATTTATGGGTACGTAGGATCCAGGCATTACTTGGTGATCAAAAACCTTTCCTGCACCGAGAAGCTCTCTCACGGCACCTATACAGGTAAGTGCCAGGGAAAAGCCAAGTCCCATGCCAAGTCCGTCAAAAAAAGACGGAATGGGCGGGTTCATATAAGCATATGCTTCCGCTCTTCCAAGAATAATGCAGTTTACAACGATCAGCGGTATGTAAATGCCAAGGGCGGAATTCACGCCGGGAAGGTATGCCTGCATCAAAAACTGCACCACCGTTACAAACGTTGCTATGATCACGATAAATGCAGGAATCCTGACTCTCGACGGAATCACTTTGCGGAGCAGGGAGATCATCAGGTTACTCATCATCAGCACCGCCGTCGTGGAAAGGCCCATGCCCAGACCATTCATGGCCGAGGTCGTTACCGCAAGCGTGGGGCACATGCCAAGGGCCAGGACAAACGTCGGATTTTCTTTGAACAATCCGTTTCCCAATCTTTCCAAGGGAGAGTCCGTTTTCTTTTTTTCACTCATTGTCCTCACCTCCCCTTAGCTCCAATGCCACTTCCAGCGCTCCGTTTACTGCCGCCGTCACGGCTTTTGTCGTAATGGTTGCTCCGCTGATGGCATCGATCTCGTTATCTTCACTGGCACCGGTCTTAACGTATTTCACGGTTTTTACCGCCTTGTCGTGGAACTGCGGAACTAAAACCTCCTCTGCCCTCATTCCAAGTCCCGGCGTCTCTGAAATGCTCAGAATGGATACGTCTTTCAAAACGCCCTCATCCGTAATGCCCGCATACAGCACAATGTTTCCGCCGTACCCTTCCGATGAAGCAGCTTCCACCACGTATCCAACGGGAATCCCTTCCCCGTCCATGGCGCGGTAGATCTTTCCTATGGTCACCCCCTGCCCAGACAGTCTTTCTGCAAGTTCAGGGCTGGGTTGCTCCTGAATCTGGAGAAAGCTCGCGTCCTGCAGGTCGGAAAAAACCGCCTTACATGCATTTTGAATCGCCATCTCTTCCTGCCAATGAATGGGTTCTTTCGTCAATTCATGCACAAACCCAAGGAGGACGCCCGAGATCAACGTAATGACAAACAGGATCAGCGCCTCCCTGATCATGGTTTTCTTCTCGTCCACTTACTTCGCCCCCTTTCCGCCAAAAGGAATGGGCCTTGTATACTTTTCAATGAGGGGCACCAGGAGATTTCCAAGAACAATTGCATAGGAAACGCCTTCCGCGCCGGGCCCAAAGAATCTGAAGATTCCCGTCATGATCCCAAGGAATATGCCGAAAACGTATTGTCCCCCCACCGTAATGGGCCGCGTCACGTAATCCGTAGCCATAAAGAACGCTCCAAGCATCAAACCGCCGCCTGCCAGCTGTGCGGAAAGAAATGCCGGTTCAAATCCATGTCCGCCGAAGATCACCGTAAAGATAACAAAGCTCACCAAATAACTTCCCGGCACCCTCAAGTCAATGACTCCCGTGAGCAGAAGGACGCATGCCCCGATCACTAAAGCCAGCATGGAGGTCTCACCAATGGTACCCGTGGTCTTACCAACGATCATATCCATGACGTTCACGGTCTCTCCCCCCTTTAAGAGGGCCAGTGGCGTCGCACCGGTATAGGCATCCAGCGCTCCCTTCCCCGTACTGATAAAGTTAGTCATCTGTGCAGGAAAGGAGATCACAAGGAAGCATCTTGCCGCCAGGGCAGGGTTCATAAAGTTTTGCCCCAATCCGCCAAACAGGCATTTCACGACTAAAATGGCAAAAACGCTGCCCATCGCCGCCATCCAAAGCGGTATGGTCACGGGAAGATTCATTCCCAGAAGCAGCCCCGTGACAACGGCCGACATGTCCGTTATGGTCAATTTCTTTTTATACAGTCCAAACAAAAACTCCGTGCCCACGGCTGACGCGATGGTCACAAGAAGCACCAGCGCGGCCCTGGGGCCAAAATTATAGATCCCAAATCCCGCCGCGGGAAGCAAGGCGATGATCACCAGCGTCATAATGCCGGCCGTAGACGAGGCCGCACGCACGTGGGGATTCGATGATACGTGATACAGTTTGCTCATTACGCCCTTCCTCCTACTTCTTTCTCTTTGCAAGTTGAATCTTGCGCATGGATTTGATCTCTTGAGTCAACGGCCTCTTCGCCGGGCAGATATAGCTACAGCACCCGCATTCGCAGCACTCCATGCCGTTTAACTCCAAAAACGCTTCCTCGTCACCCCGTTCCGCGGCATCCGCCAGTTTACTGGGCATAACCCTGCCGGGACATACTTCAAGGCATCTGCCGCAATTAATGCAGGGGCCCGGCTCCCAGGCAGCAACCTCATCCTTTGTAAAGGCGAGAAGCGCCGTAGACGTTTTTGTCACCGGAACGTCAGTACCAAAAATGGCCACTCCCATCATGGGCCCGCCACAGATGATCTTTTCCGGCTCCTTGGTAAAGCCGCCTGCCGCCTCCAAAACCTCCGTATAACTCATTCCCGTGGGAACCTTGTAATTTCTGGGATCCTTAATGGCATCTCCCGTCACGGTGACAATCCTTTCCATGAGCGGTTTCCCCTCTAATACGGCCCTTTCCACGGCCACGATGGTATCCACGTTATTGACAATGCAGCCAACGTCCGCAGGCAACATGGAGGAATTGATCTTTCTTCCGGTGGTTGCATAGATCAGTGACCGCTCTCCTCCCTGAGGATACTTTGTCTTAAGTGCGCGCACGCTGATCCTGGTCTCATTTTTTGTCATTTCCCGGAAAAGCTTGACGCAATCAGGCTTATTATCCTCCACGGCAATAATGCCCTGAGCATGGTCAAAAAGACATAAAATGATCTTAAGCCCGTCCACAAGTCTTTCCGGCTCCTCAAGCATTCTCCGGTAATCACTGGTCAGATAGGGTTCACACTCGGCACAGTTAGCGATCACGTACTCTATTTTGTCAGGATCCTTGGGAGAAAGCTTCACGTGGGTCGGAAAGCCTGCGCCGCCCATGCCTACGATTCCCGCCTCCTGAACGCACCTAAGGATCTCGTCCTTGGTGAAATTCTCCGGATCAACCGGATAATATTCCACTTCCGAATCCTGACCGTCATTTTCGATCACAATGCTCATCACCAGGTCTCCCGATGCCACCCTCCTGGGCTCGATGGCCTTTACGGTGCCGGAAACGGCGCTGTGAACGGGCGCAGAAACAAAAGATCCCGCCTCAGCAATCATCTGTCCCCGCCATACGTAATCTCCCTTGGCCACGATCGGCTTGGCCGGAGCGCCAATGTGCTGGCTTAATGGATATACCATCACCGTTCCGGCTTTCAATTCCTTTATGGGCTTATCCTTTGACAGTTCCTTGCCGTCATATGGATGAATGCCTCCCTGAAACGTCAGTTTTGCCATAAAAACGTTTTACTCCTTGTTGTATTTTTTGTCTTCTCTTACTATACTATTTTTCTCGAAAAAAAACTACCTATAAATCATTTTTTCTGTTATACTGTAAACTGTGTAAATAAGTATTTCAAAGCAGAAAGGCAGTAATCGTGAAGATCGTAGACAAGCCCATCGAAAACTTTCAGCCGGAATATCCCGTGGAGCGTCTTTGCCCTCCTGAAAATGCTCTTTTTCTGGACATTGAAACCACAGGTTTTACCGCCAGGTCTTCCTCTCTCTATCTTATTGGCTGTGCCTATTTTGACGGAGAGTTTTGGCATACCATCCAGTGGATGGCAGAAAAACCTTCCGAACAAAAAGAGATCCTGGAGGCTTTTTTTGCCTTTGCCGAAACCAGGAAATTCCTGATCCATTTCAACGGCTCCCAGTTCGACGTTCCCTATCTTGCCCAGAAATGTCAACAGTTAGAGCTCCCCTATGACTTTCAATCCTTTGAAGGCGCAGACGTCTACCGCCGTCTCTTTCACTATAAAGGTTTCCTGGATCTGTTAAACCTGAAACAAAAGACCATAGAAAACTTTTTGTCCATCGACCGTGAGGATACGTTTAGCGGAGGCGAGCTCATTGCCATTTATAAGGATTACGTAGCTCATCCCACGGAGGAAACCCTTCATTTTCTCTTATTACATAACGAGGAAGACGTAAAAGGCATGCTAAGGATCCTTCCCATGCTTGCCTATTTTGACGCCTTCCATTTTCCATTGACCGCAAAAAAAGTACAGGCTAATCACTACAAGGACGTAAACGATAATCATCGCACGGAACTGCTGATCCACGCTGCCCTGCCTACGCCCGTGCCAAAAGCCGTCACTGCTTCCTCGCAGGGAATTTATGCAAAGCTGGAAGGTCAAAGTCTTACGCTTCGCGTACCGCTATATGAAGGTGAACTCAAATATTTCTATTCTAACTACAAAGACTATTACTATCTGCCAAAGGAAGACCTTGCCCTTCATAAGTCCGTAGCCACTTTTGTAGACAAGGAATTTCGTGAGCAGGCAACGGCACGCACTTGTTACACCAGGAAGAATTCCTCCTATCTTCCACAGTGGGATCTTTCCTTTAAGCCCTTCTTCAAAAAAGATTATGACGGCCAGGACGTCTTCTTTGAGTTGACGGACGACATGAAACGCGACCGGGAAGCCTTTGCCAAATATGCTTCCATAGTCTTGAATCATCTTGCCGACAAATGACTAAAACACAAGCCTCCTGAGCGTTGACCGGACTGCTCAAGAGGCTTTTCCCTTCCATTTTTCTATCTCTGATAAAAAAAGGAATTCATTCTCTGATATCCTATCTCTTTGTAATTCATGATCTGTTCCGTACTGCCAATGAAAAAAGTCCCTCCCGGCGCAAGACATTGATAAAACTTATGGAACAACTCCTCCTTGGTCTCCTCCGTAAAATAGATCAGCACGTTTCTGCATACTACCAAATGACAATTAGACGGATACACGTCCTTTAACAGATCATGCTGCCTATACGTCACGCGGTTTTTGATCTCCTTACTGATCTGATAAACGTTGCCAACCTTCGTAAAGTATTTCCGTTTCAGCTCCGGCGGAATTCCCTCCAGACTCTTCTCCACGTAAAGTCCGTTTTTTGCATCTTCGATCACTTTTCTGTCAAGATCCGTGGCATACACGGAAATTTGGCTTAAGGGAAGATATTTCGAAAAGGCCATCACCAGGGAATAAGGCTCCTCTCCCGTGGAGCATGCCGCGCTCCAGATCTTCAGCGTTTTTCCGAACTTTGAGATCAGATAGGGGATCACTTCCTTGTCCAGATATTCCCATTGTTCAGGATTGCGGTAAAACTCCGATACGTTAATGGTCACGTAACTGAGAAACTCATCAAAGAGTGCCTTGTCCCCCTTCATGGCCATGAGGAATTTGTCGTACCCCGAAATCCCCTTATTGCGGATCAGCGTATCGATCCTGCGCTTCATCTGTCGCTCCTTATAGCAGTTTAAGTCTATGGAGGTCATTTTCAAAAATTCTCTTTTGAAATACTCATAATCAAAGTACATAGGTTATCTCCGGAATAAAAAAAGAGCTGCCGTTTTATGGGCAGCCCTCTGTTTTTTTATTGCTCTTCAGAAGCGATCACGGCATCAATGTCAACGGGAACCACGTCTCCGTCATCCTCTGCCTTGGGCTCGGGAGCATACATTGCCTTGATGCTAAGGGAAATCTTCTTGTCAGCCTCATTGAAGTCAACAACCTTTGCAGTGATCTCCTGACCAACGCTGAGTACGTCTGAAGGCTTCTCAACGTGCTCCTTGGAGATCTGAGATACGTGAAGCAGTGCGTCAACGCCAACCTCAAGCTCTACAAATGCTCCAAAGTCAGTCATTTTGGCAACCTTACCGGTCACCACGTTGCCGACTGCATATTTGGAAGCTGCATCTTTCCAGGGATTTGCATCATCAAACTTTAAGGAAAGAGCAATCTTGTTGCCGTTGATCTCTTTGATGAGAACCTTGCGGGTCTCGCCAACCTTGAAGACCTTCTTGGGATGCTCAATGCGGCCCCAGCTCATCTCGGAAACGTGAAGCAGTCCGTCTGCTCCGCCAAGATCGATGAATGCACCAAAATCAGTGATGTTCTTTACAACGCCTTCCACAACGTCGCCCTCATGGATTCTCTCGAAGAGAGCCTTCTGCTGCTCTGCCTTCTTCTCCATCAGAAGTACGCGGCGGTCACCGATGTAACGTCTTCTCTTAGGATTGTACTCGCTGATCACGAACTCGATCTCCTGACCTGCGAACTTGTTCAGATCCTTCTCATAGCTGTCGGAAACAAGGCTTGCGGGAATGAAGATGCGAACCTCGTCAACGATCACGGAAAGTCCGCCGTCAAGTACCTGGGAAACGGTAGCCTTCAGAACTTCCTTGTTGTTGTAAGCCTCCTCGATCCTCTTATTGCCTCTGTCGGCAGCAAGTCTCTTGTAAGTCAGTGCAACCTGTCCTTCGCCGTCATTTACCTTGAGGACCTTTACCTCCATGGTATCTCCAACCTTAACGGCCTGAGTCAGGTCTACGGAAGAGTCGTTGGAATACTCGCTCTTCGGCAGAATGCCGTCGGACTTATAACCGATGTTTAAGACGATCTCGTCCGGCTTTACGTCAATGACCTTACCTTCAACAACCTCCCCCGTATGAATTGTCTTGAAAGATTCTTCCAGCATTTGTTCAAAAGTTAATTCTGACATAATTTTGAACCTCCTCGATTAATTTGTTTGGGGTGGAAGCCCCCGCAGTAATACCCACCAGGCGAACAGTTGTCGGCAAGACCAAACGTAAGTCATCCAGTGTCTGTATATAATAGGTGTTTGCACATTCCGAACTGCATATCTCATACAGTTTTCTTGTATTGGAACTGTGCTTACCTCCTATCACGATCATCACGTCAGCTTTCTGTGCAAGTTCCCTTGCAGCCCGCTGCCTCTCTTCAGTCGCGTTACAGATAGTATTCACAACACTACCATTGTAACCTCTTTTTTGAAAAATTTCAACTATATTGTCAAATTTATTAAAATTAAATGTTGTTTGTGCAACTAAAAGTCCCTGTTTTTTGTCATCGAAGCTCATGTTTTGCGCTTCTTCGGGAGTTTCCAAAACCTTCGAATCTCCAACGCACCATCCGCGGATTCCTTCCACCTCCGGATGTCCGGGGTTTCCTGCCACGTAAATTTCCTTTCCGCTCCTGCTTCCTTCCTCCACGGCCTTATGGATCCGTTTTACAAAGGGACAGGTAGCATCAATGCATTCGATCCCCTTTTGCTCCAGCAAGTCTATGATTTCCTTCGGAACTCCGTGCGCCCGGATCACAACCGCGCACCTTTCTCCCTCTCCGGGGTGCAATTCCAAAAGCTCCTCCTTGGAATTCAGGACGCGAACGCCTGCTTCCTCAAGCTCCCTGACCACTTCCTCATTATGCACGATGGGGCCATAGGTATAGATGGTCTTCCCTGTCTTTAATTGCTCATGCACCGTATCCACGGCCCGTTTCACGCCAAAGCAAAAGCCGGCGCAAGACGCCAATTCCACTTCCATGTCTGCCACCCTTTCCCTTTCGCGCACTCTTATGTTTATATCGGCACGGCAGGGAAAACCTTCCAGCTTTTTACGCTTTCTTCTCGCAATAACTTAATATTTTTTCAGCGACTTCATCAATGGTCATATGGGAGGAGTCTACCAAAACGGCGTCCTCCGCCTGCTTAAGGGGAGAGACCTCCCTGTGCATGTCACGGTAATCCCGCTCCTCGATATCCCTGCGGATCTTCTCCAAATCGCATTCCTGTCCCTTTGCGGTAAGCTCGTCATAACGGCGCTTTGCCCTTACCTCGCTGCTGGCAGTAAGATAAATCTTCAGGTCTGCCCCCGGAAGTACGCAAGTTCCAATGTCCCTTCCGTCCATGATGCAGTCCGTCACCGCAGCGAGCTTTTGTTGCTTTGCGACAAGATTCTTCCGGACCTCCCCAATGACGCTGATGGCGGACGCCATGTTTCCAACCTCTTCCCTTCGGATCAGGCCATTTACGTTCTCCCCGTTCAGATAGACAACCTGCTGGCCATCCTCGTGTCCAAGGGTTACGTCAACCTCTTTACATTTTTCGATGATCTTCTCCTCGTCGGAGGGATCCACGTTTCCCCTCAGCATGTAAAGTGCCATGGCGCGATACATTGCTCCCGTGTCTACGTAAACAATGCCCATTTTCTTGGCGACAAGCTTTGCTATGGTGCTTTTCCCTGCCCCCGCCGGGCCGTCGACCGCAATATTATAACTCATCCTTCCAATCCTCCCTTTATGCTTCTTGCGCCGCGCTGATCCCGGCCAGCCGGCCCGTGGACCAGGCGATCTGAAGATTAAACCCTCCCGTTACCGCATCCAGATCAAGCACTTCCCCTGCAAAATACAGGCCCGGCACCAGCTTCGACTCCATGTTTGAGGGATTTACCTGCTTTACGCTGACGCCGCCCTGAGTGATGATGGCTTCCGCAAAATCCCGGGTTCCCTTCACCGTCAGTGGCAGTTCTTTGATCAGATTTCCAAAATTCCTTCGTTCCTGCTTACCGATCTGTGCACACTTCTTTTCCGGATCAATGCCGGAGAGCCTTACCATGACCGGGATCAGGCTTGCAGGGAACAGACCTCCCAGGGCATTTTTAAAGCACTTTGACTTGTTCTCCTCAAATTCCCTGATCAGCCTCTTATCCAGCTGTTCCTCACTGAGCGCAGGCTTTAGATCGATCAAAAGCTTTGTCTTTTCATCTTCACGGTAATAGCTGCTGGCCGTAAGTGCCAGGGGCCCCGTGACGCCAAAATGAGTAAACATCATTTCGCCGAATCCGTCATACAGAATTTTCTTTCCCCGCACCATCTTTAGGGAAACGTTTTTCAGGGACAGTCCCATGGCCTCTCCCGGCCAGGTCTCCACGGTCTCCAGCGGCACCAGCGCCGGTCTGGCCTGAACCAGATCATGTCCCGCCTTCTTTGCAAAAGCGTAACCGTCTCCCGTCGATCCCGTGCTGGGATAAGAAACGCCGCCGGTACATAAAATGCAGGCATCTGCCTTAAGCCTTTCCCCGTCATCTAAAATAACGCCTTCAAATCCGCCCGCTCCCGTCACCATTTCCTTTACGCACGCATGAAGTCTAACGTGAACGCCCACGCGATCCAACTGCCGCTTAAGGGCCGCGATCACGTCAGAGGAATGATCCGATACGGGAAATACGCGGTCTCCCCTCTCGATCTTCAAAGGACACCCGGCTTTTTCAAAATACTCCATTACGGCCTGATTGTCAAACCCATATAAGGCTGCATACAAAAACTTACGGTTTGTAACAACGCTCTGAAAAACAGTATCCAGGTCCCGGGCGGCATTACATACGTTGCATCGTCCTTTTCCCGTAATAAACAACTTTTTCCCGAGCTTTTCATTTTTTTCCAGCAGCGTGACGTTTGCCCCCTCCGCAGCTGCCCAATAAGCAGCCATCATTCCGGCAGCGCCCCCGCCAACAACGATCACTTGTTTCATGTTTTTTCCTACAGATCAACGTCAATGGCATTGATCTCATCATTTAAGTTAAATTGGTAATCCTTCCAGGTCTGATCCAAAAGCTCCATGTTCTCCCTGACCTGTGCGGGACACTTTAATACCATGGCCACGATCAGCGCATTGATCACGCTTAAGGGTGCCACCAAAGAATCTACCACGGAGATCATGTCGCTCTTTGCGCACAGATTACAGGATGAATACAGATTCATTGGCGAGTGCACGCCGTCCGAAATGGCAATGACCTTTGCCTTTCTGGAATTTGCGAACTCCATGGCCTTTAGCGTGCGCATGGAATATCTCGGAAAACTGATCCCGATAAAGCAGTCCTTCTCACCTATGTGGATCATCTGCTCAAAGGTCTCACTGACGTCCGTCGTGGATAACAGAACTACCCTCTGCCTGATCAGATTTAAGTACAAATACAGAAACCTCGCCAACGGCTCACAGCTTCTAAGCCCGCAGACGTAAACAACCTCCGCCTTTAGGATCGCTTCCACCGCCACGTCAAACGCAGCCGCATCCAGCTGTTCCATGGTCTGGAAGATTTTTTCCGCGTCAGCCTTCAGCACGCTGGTCACGATCTCTGACTGAGATTTTCCATAAAATGCATCCTGTAGCGGTCCCGTCCCGGAAAGCCTGTCAGACACGCATTTTGCCAGTTCACGCTGAAGCTCCGGAAATCCGGAAAGGCCAAGGCCGGATGCAAACCTCACCACGGTGGATTCACTGATCCCCAGCTCTTTTCCTATTTCTGCCGCCGTCAAAAAGGCAGCCTTTTCAAAATGATTCAAAAGATAAGTGCCAATTTTCTTATGTCCTTTGCTCATCTTTGGGAAAGCATCTTCGATCCGTCTAAGGACACTTACTTCTTCCATTGATTCCTCCAAACCGCAATACTTTTATTCCTGCATAAAGGACGTGCATACGTTTTCCAACATGACCTTTGTCTCCTGATCCGAGAGATCATAATCCCCCGTCATGGACATGCACGCCGCGCCATGGATAAAGATCCAGATCTTCATGAATAATGCCCCGGGATCCTTACAGCCCCAGGCCGCCGCCCTCTGGATCTCACCCCTTACGTTCTCCGCAGGACCATTTAAGATCTCATAGAGGGATTTTCTTGGCTTTTCCGGTACAAACAACATGCGGAACAGCTCCTTTTCTTCCCTTGCGAATGCGACGTAAGCCAGCCCAAGATTACAAAAGGGTGCCTTTTCCAGCTTCGGATAAAAAGCATAATAGTCCTGAAAAAAGGAAATGGCTCTCTCGTAAACCCCATCTACAAGATCATCCATGTTTTGAAAGGAGCGAAAGATCGGCTGAGTGGAACAGTTTGCCCTGTCCGCCACGCGCCTTGCCGTGATTCCGGAAAGTCCTTCTTCCCTTGCCATTTGGAATGCCACGTCCAAGATCATTTGACTGGTAATGCTTTCCTTCCTTGCCATGCCCTTCCTCCTTTGCAGCTTTATGCATAATAAAAACGAGTGTCAAGCCCAATCCGTAAAAGGTTGTTCTGTAACACTCGTTATTTTATATGATAATCCCATCTTTGTCAAGTACCACGCTGTTTAACGTTTCCTGCTCCTGTCTTAAATATTCTTCCCTTCTTTTTTTCTCTTCTTCCTTCTCCTTCTCTAATCTCTTTGCAAGGATCCCGATCAAAACGTTTTCCCGCATGATCCTGATCCCGTAAGTTTCCACGCAGAATTTATCCGCCAGCCAATAGGCAAAGGAGATCTCGGAGTTTAAAAATGCATGCCAGATCATGCGTCCTCCGGCCACCAGCAATGCAGCGCCAAGAAAAAGCATTGGATACGTAAGTCCAAAGAAGGATGCAGCAAGCGATTCCATGTCAGACAGGTTCACGCCAGTGGAGGCAAGGGAAAAAAAGCCACAGCCGGCCACTGCCACCAATGCGCCCGCGATCAGCTCCTTCAGCATTCCCTTCTGTTCCTCTTTTAGCCTTTCCACGTTTTTCTGCCTTCTCACCATTTCCTCTTTTATCGCATAGTTGACGCCCCGGGCGACGTGAACGTATTCCTTCGACTCCTCAAAAGGCTTTATGATGATCCTGGAGATCCATTCTCCCCTCCAGATGAGAAATCCCGCGCCCACGCCGCAAATCCCTGCCAAAATCATCCATGCGATAAATACGCCTCGCCCTTCCGGCCTTCCAAGGGCCAGCACGCCGATCACCGCGTCAACGCCGGCAAAGATCATTAATGATAACGTCAGCCAAAAAAACCTTGCTACCACGTATTGCTTCATTCTTCCTCCAATCGATACCCCATGCCCCTAACGGTCTTTATTTTACTCCCATCCTCGTCCCCGATCTTTTCACGGATGCGCTTCATGGTAACGGATAAGGTATTGTCATTCACGTAATTCCCGTAGAGATCCCAGACTGCAGCAAGGATCTCTTCCCTGCTGAAGATCTTTCCGGGGTGCGCGATCATGGCAGACAAAATGCGAAATTCCAGCTTTGTCAGCGCCACCTCCCCGCCTTTTACAAAAACCTTTCCCGTCTCGGGATTCAGCGAAAGATCCCCGCATCTTAAAAGCTTTACCTCCGCCTCCGAATTTACGTTTCTGCGCAGTCCGTTGCGGATCCTGGAGATAAGCTCCCTGTTGCGGAAAGGCTTCATGACGTAATCCACGGCACCCAGCTCAAACCCCTTTACCACGTCCCCTTCTTCCTCCCGGGCCGTCAGAAAGATCACCGGCAGTTTTTTCCGTTCCATGATCCACCTGCATAATTCAAATCCGTCCCCGTCCGGAAGCATGACGTCCAGAAGTGCCACGTCAAAGTCTAGCCTTTGCAATATTTTCTTTGTCTCCGCCACGCTTCCCGCGACCACCGTTTCAAAGCCTTCCTGTTCCAGCAAATATTTTAGTCCAAGCACAATGGCTTCATTATCTTCCGTCAATAATATC
>ONSO01000148.1 GCA_900320485.1 uncultured Lachnospiraceae bacterium
TGCAGCTTGTCGGAGCTTGCGACGGTGACGTTTGCGTTCAGCCACGCGTAACCCAGCAGACCGCCGACGCCGTTTGCGGCTTCTTCGGTGCTGATCATAATGTCAGGATAAATATTTACCAGCAGCATGCCAAATGCAATGGGCGTTAAGAGCAAAGGCTCAAACCCATGCCGGATGGCCAGGTAAAGGAAAAAGCAAGCAACGCCGATCATCAGATAGTTTCCCCAGGTCAGGTTAAAGAAGGCTGTCTGATGGATCAGATTGCTAAACGTATTTACTATGTAATCCATTTTGGACCTCCTGTTGTTTTGTCAATTTGCAGTCATCTGCCAGTTTTGAACAAATTAGTTCATGGTTGCCAGCAGAGCGCCTGCCTCAACAGGATCGCCAACGCCAACGTTGATGCTTGCGATGGTGCCATCCTGAGGAGCAACAACGGGGATCTCCATCTTCATGGCCTCAAGAATGATCACGGCATCGCCGCGCTTAACGGCCTGACCAACCTTGGCCTCAACTTTGAATACCTTTCCTGCCGCGCCGGCTTCGATCTTTACTCCGCCTGCCGCGCCGCTTGCTGCGGGTGCTGCAGCTGCTGCGGGTGCCTTGGGTGCTGCCTTGGGAGCTGCAGGTGCCTTTACGGGTGCTGCGCCGGAAGATGCTCCCTCTTCTACTACAACGTCATACACGTTTCCGTTTACGGTAATGGTATAATTCTTCATGTTCTATTCTCCTTCTGCCGTCATTTGCGGCCGCCATTTTAATCTTATCTTCTGCGGATGGATCTTACCACAAAGCCATCCGTATTGGTGCTGCCCTCATATGCTGCGATCGCAGCGGCAATGACAGCCACAAGTTCCGTATCATCCTCTTCCTCAACGACCACGGGCGCAGGTGCTTCCACGGGTGCTGCGGGAGCCTCGGTAACCTCTTCCTTCTTAGCAAAGGCTGCCTGAATTTTAGGAATAATTCCGAAGCATGCAATGATCAGGCTGATCAGGATCAGTACCGCGAACACGGTACCCATGCCGATCAGGGTATTCAGTCCGGCCTTCTCCATGAGCTCGGAGAAGCTTGCCCTCGCATTCAGGGAACCGCCCTCCAGCGTCATAAGTAAGTCATTGGAAAAGATCAGCTCCACGTCTGCCTTTCCGTTTTCACAAAAGACCGTTGCCTTGGCAAGCAACTGATTTCCGTTTTGCTCTTTGACGTAATCTTCATAACGGATGCTTCCGTCTTCCGCTTTCTCCAAAGCTCCAAGGGTCTTTCTGGAAAGATGAAAGGATTCCAGTGCCGTCTTGAAACCATGTCCGTCCACGCCGGGAAGGAAGCTCTCCACCTCCTGATTGCTCATCAGGGTAAAAGCGTTGTAATTAAAAAGCTCTTCGCCTGCAGGGATCTCCCTGTCTGAGTCAGACAGATAATCCAAAGCGCTCAAATACAGTTTGAAGGCCTCGTCAACGCCCTGTAATTTTTGTTCATCCACGTACTTCCGGGTCTGTTCCAGCGACGGATCGTTCGCACCATCACACGCCGCAAGACTAAGAACACAGAGAAGCGCACAGATGATCGCCACAAATTTCTTCATTCCAAAGTCTCCTTTTCTAGACCGTCAGATGCTTCTTTGCAGGTCTGTCTTCGGTCTTGGTATACAGCATCTCAATGGCACCGATCACGTACTTTCTCGTAAGGGCAGGCTCCACAACCTGATCTACGTAACCTCTTCTTGCGGCGCTCTCCACGTTGGACTGAAGCTTCTGATACTCTGCTGCCTTCTCGCTGATCACCTCGGCGCCCTGGCCTTCATACATGATCTTTGCAGCCAGCTTGCTGTCCATGGTACCGATCTCAGCGGTGGGCCATGCAATGGTCAGATCAGCTCCGGTAGCCTTGGAATTCATTACGGTATAAGCCGTTCCGTAAGCCTTGCCGATGATCACGTTCACCTTGGGAACGGTAGCATCCGCAAATGCGGCGGTCAGCTTTGCGGCAGCCTTTGCCATGCCCTTTTCGGAGCAGGTGGTTGCTTCGAATCCGGTTACGTTGGTCAGCGTTACGATGGGAATCTCAAATGCGTCACAGAAGTTTACGAAATCAGCCGCCTTCTGGCATCCCTTCTTCGTCAGAACGGTTCCCAGCTTCTCGGTTACCTTGCCCTCTTCGTCACATACTTCGCTTCTGTTTGCAACCACGCCAACGGTAGCTCCGTTGAGACGCATGAATCCGGTAACCATGCTCTTTTCGTAATCAGCCTTAACTTCAAAGAAATAATTATCGTCTGCCAGAATGGATGCCGCCACGCTGGTATCACCCACGCAGCCTGCGATCTCAGGATTAACGCGGTTCAGATCGTCGGTGCACTCTTCCAGATAACTTGCGTCATCTTCATTATTCGCGGGAAGGAGGCTTACAAGCTCTCTGATCTTTGCGATCACGGTCGCCTCATCGCCAACCACGTCGACAATGCCCGCTTCCTTAGCCTGAAATGCCGCTGCAGCGGTATCGCACTTTGAAGCGTTATTTCCTTCGAGACAGTTCGGAGCATTCACAAAGAGCTTTCCACCCTTTTCCTCCATGAAGGTGAAATCTGCCATGGCGGAAAGAACGGCAAGTCCGCCTCCGCAATTTCCCATAACCGCGGTAATCTGAGGGATCACGCCGGATGCCATGGTCTGCTTGAGATAAAGCTCACCAAACGCGTTCAATGCGTCGGTAGCCTCCTGCAGACGAAGTCCTGCACTGTCAAGAAGCCCGATTACGGGTGCGCCGGTCTTCATGGCGAGGTCATAAACGTTTGCGATCTTCTTTGCGTGCATCTCACCCAAGGTACCGTTCATCACGGATACGTCCTGGCTGTACACGTAAACAGGATTGCCGTCGATCACTCCATAACCGGTAATGCAACCGTCAGATGGAGCATCGGTGGGTTTCATATTGAAATCCGTTGCCCTGGCAGTTACCAGCGCACCGATCTCAACGAAACTGTTGTCGTCGAGCAAAGCTGTGATTCTTTGACTCGCTTTCGATGTGTTACTCATGCTTTCAGCCCTCCATTTATTGTAAATAAAACACTAACAAATTTGAACTTTTGAGAAGAGATAAACCAATTCTCCCCCATTATTCAAAAATCTTACTTAGTATAACACAAAAAAAGCAATTCGCAAAGGGGCAAATTGCTTTTTTCACGTATTTTTCACCAATCTAATGAGGATCCAGCTTGTCCATCTCCTTAAGCTTTAACCTAAGGATCTTTCCTGCGTCCGACAGCTTCTTTTTTCTTTCTTCCTGACCAAGCTTGCTTCTAAGAAGCGGTATCACGTTCACAAGCGCTTCCTCCACCCGGTTTGCCACGTTCCCCAGCGTATCCTCATAAAGTTTAAGCTGTGCGGAAAAACTCGTAGCCACGGTCTTTGTGGTCTCAAGCTCGTAAATACGGCTCTGTACGAGACCTCCCCGAATGTCATAGGTGTCAAGCCTCGCCCGAACGTTTGCATTTTTAATCTCCCCGTCGATCCTGGCCAGATAGCTCTCGTTTAATTCCCAAAAACCCAAAAGAAGCATTTTCTCCTTCAAAAGCTCGATCTGCCAGCTAGTCAGCTCACTTTCCAGTGCGTCCACCTGGTTTTGGGAATAATCCAATTCATTGTTTTTCTTTGTAAGAGCCAGGAGTTCGCCAAAAATTTCCATGACCGGCTGAAAATCCGTTTTTTTCATCACTTCATTCGCGGTCCTGTTTAATTCCGAGATCAGTTGCTGGCTGTCCAATCCGTATTTTAAGGTGGACGTTACGTTCGTCACGTCACGATTTCCCATAGTTCACCCCCGTTAAATCCACGTATTTCGGTACGTAGATCTCCTTTGACAAATTCAACTTTGAAAAAAAAGTATCTGCATCCCTAAAAATGTCTTCCCCCTGGATCCCCATGTCCGCAGGTGATCCGATCACGACGTCATTTTTCCCTACGTTGACGCATAACCGGAAAAGCTTCTCCGGCAGAACGCCGCCGTATCCGACTCCCCAGTCACCGCGAAAGGGCATGGATTCCTTCACCCTGACCATAACGCGCCTTACAAATTCCTTGCCGCAGAGAGGATAATAGCATCTTCCCACGTTGATAACCTCTCCCGGCTTTTTCAGCTTAACCTCCGCAAGAAAGATCTCCTGTCCGAGATAGCTGGCTTCAAAGGCATAGAGATCCACGCCTATGTGATGCTGTTCCAAAAGATTTACCAGATTCAGCGTCAGTATCCCGCGATGTCGGATCTGTCCCTCCGTGGTATTTCCGCTGTATGCCAGATTGATAAATACCCTCACAAACTTTCTCTCCGTTGCCCTGTCAAGCCTTGCCATGGTTTTTGGCGTTCCGGCGATAAAATTAGGAATATGCGGTCTCGCCCCCACAAAATCCGGTATGCTCCGACGATAGTTTGCCTTTTTCAGGGACACCTGGTCAAATTCCTTTTTCAGGGCCAGGAACGTGGAGAATCCATATTCATACCCCCCGTGGCAATATTGGATCGCCGTCTTAAGGGGTGCTCCGGCAAAGGATTCCGGCATGTAAATGCTCTTCTGCGAAGGGAAAACGGACCCATTCACCTTCGGATCTGACTTAAGATATCCTTCCAGATCCGTCAGGGAACGAAAAAGGATCTCATATTTCCTGTAAATCCTCCCGGAATCCAATTGCATAACGGTTTCTTTCAGCATCCCTTATCTTCCCCTCTTTTTCACGGCCTCACTTTGCTCATTAAAAATCTTTAAGACGTCATATGCCGCGCTTTTCTTTGCGATGCAATTTTTCATTTCTTCCGCAAGGAAGTCAAGATACTCCGGTTCCTTCGTCTGAATAAACTCAAACTGCATGATCTTCTCCGGGGAATAGCATCCGTCATCCAAATACTGTTTGATCCTGTAAGCATCTCTTGTCGTAAAGATTCCGGGCGCCGGCATGCCACTCGCTTCGCCGTATTTTGTCGTGGCAACGCGGAATGCCTTTGCAAATTCAAACCATGCAGGATACTCACTGAGGATCTCCCGTTCCACCTTATTGTCATAATCCACGTAGATGGGGATCATTCTCTGAAGTACGGATTCCTCGATCTTCTCACGGGTATTATAGTTGACGTCGCTGCCCTTGCCATCCGTGTTTCCGGCCGCGATCACGCGGAAATTAGGATGCTTTTGCACCCGCTCTCCTCCGGGGAACAGGAAATCGGAATCCCCACGGTTTGTCAGGAAGGAATTCAGCTTCACCGTAGCCTTGGAGTTACCGTTGTCCAGCTCGTCGCAAAATGCCAGGCCGCCATATTTATAAAGCCTGTAAAAATTCGATTCACAATAGCTGCCCATGGCATTGACGTAGCCTAAAATGTCATATTCCTCATTAATGTATCCGATGTCCGTGCCATCCATGCCAAGAATTTCCTGAATCTGTTTTACCATGAAGGTCTTGCCACAGCCGGACGGACCGATCAAATAAGGATTTGCCTCCTGCATCACTGCAATAAGCACGTCGTCAAAGCAATCATGGAACAGCTCTCCCTGCTCTATTCTGCGCTCTTTTTCCTTCATGGCCAGTGCAAATCTTTGCTGAAAAGGTATGGTTCTGTCAAGCATCGGATTCACGGGTGGTATTTCACGTTCTTCTTTTTGAACGGGAACTGCGCCATAGAAAGGAACTCCCTGAACGGCACCTCCCGTTACAGCCTGCGCCACGCTCCCGGGCACCGTCTGCTTCATTTCTCCCGCAGTGACCCCTGCAGCGGGAACCACACCCGCCGCCTCCTGCGGCAAGGACGTCCGGTCATCCTTTTCTTCCGTCTGCGCTTTCGTCACGCTTTGGACTGCAAGTCTGCTCAATGCTTCCATGCCGGTATCGTTTAGGATGGTCAGCTTCTCGATCTTTTCAAGAAGCGCATCGTCCCTTTTTGCCGTCTCCATAAACTTTTTGATCTTGTTGTCCTGACTAAGGGCAGAGCTGAGTTTTTTCGAAATCTGGTCGGCATCCTTTCCATATCCCGCGATTTTAGCCGCCATGGAGGAGATGATGGTCTCTGCCATGGCCCGGTAACGCGCCAGCTCCGTCTCTGCATCGGAATACACTTGTCTGACAAGAAGGTCCTTGTCCATGATCACGGCTCTCTTTTGGCCTTCCATGAATTCCACCATGGCAGCTTCCACGTTCCCCTTCGCCCTGAGTGCCTTGACCTCCAATGACTTTGCCGCATCCTTCTGAATGTCCTTAGCCCTCTGTTCCAGCTCATCCGTAAGAAATTCCAGGTTTTTGCGCTTTTCTTCCATCGTCGCCAGAATTTCCTTGCCGTTATCAATGATCAGCTCCGCGTTTCCAACTTTGCTCTCCACCTGCGCCAGCTTTACCGGATCAATGTCGTAAATGCCATTGCTCCGCCTGATCCGTGCAAGCTCCTCTTCGATCACGTTCTTGTGTTCCCCTGCCATGGTCCTGCCCAATCTCATGATGACCTTCATAAGGTGGGTCAGATACCCCATGTCGTCCACAAGGTATTCCCGTACGGAAAGGGCATATTCCTTGATCCTGTCAAAGATCAGTTTTGCATTATTCTGTGCATGAATGATCTGGATCAGGATCACGTAATTCATTTTATCTTCAAACGTGGAAAACAGGGGC
>ONSO01000089.1 GCA_900320485.1 uncultured Lachnospiraceae bacterium
AAGTCGTTGGCGACTGGAGGCTGGAGGACTGCACCCTCTACGTAACGCTGGAACCCTGCCAGATGTGCGCCGGTGCCATCGTTCAGGCCCGCATCCCCGAGGTTGTCATGGGATGCATGAACCCCAAGGCCGGCTGCGCCGGTTCCATCCTAAACCTCCTCGAAATGCCTGAGTTCAACCACCAGTGCACCGTCTACCGCGGCGTCCTGGAGGAAGAATGCAGCAAAGTCCTAAAGGACTTTTTCCTAGACCTGCGTAAGCGGAACAAAGCTGAGAAGGAAGCCTTAAGTCAGGCAGACACGCTCCAACAACCATAGCCGTCGTAAAAGTTTTTCCATGTCTGCCTCCCCGCCTCAAGGGAAAGAATCGTGCCAAAGAGAACCGTCCCCAGTGGCACCCTTAAAACGCCTTGACAAATCATTAAAAAACAGATACACTAATAGAGCCGTGCATTGTCGGGTTAGCCATAATGGTGAAATTCGGTCTTGCGCAATGGAAATCTGCGAACCGTGTCAGGTTGGGAACAAAGCAGCACTAAGCGGAATTTTCCATGTGCCGTAAGGTCACCGGGTGGAGTTATGGTGCGATCCGGCCTTGCACGGTTTTGATTTCCAGCTTAGCCACTTCATGAGCAAAATCGCCGCATCGCGGCGGTTTCCACGAAGTGGAAGTCATTTTGTGAATGAAGCGGCGCTTGGCCACGCTTCCGGAGGTATTCCCATGAAAGATTCCATAAGTGACGTTCTCTCTCCCTGTAATCTGTGCCCCAGAAACTGCTGCGCGGACCGCACGGCCGGCGGCATCGGTTACTGCGGCCAAACGGTGGAGATCCGCGCTGCCAGGGCAGGACTGCATTTCTGGGAGGAACCCTGTCTTTCCGGCAAAAACGGCTCAGGCACCGTTTTCTTCTCCGGTTGTAATCTTCGCTGCGTCTTTTGTCAAAACCGGGACATCGCTTTGGGAAACCAAGGCATGACCATCTCCATCACTCGCCTTTCTGAAATTTTTTTGGAGCTTCAGGCGAAAGGGGCCCACAATATCAATCTTGTCACGCCAACCCATTACGTTCCCCAGATCCGCCTCGCCCTTTTGGATGCAAAAAAGCAGGGTCTCACCCTGCCTATTGTCTATAATACCGGCGGCTATGAAAAGACATCTTCCCTGGAGCTATTGGACGGCCTTATCGATATTTATCTTCCGGATCTGAAATACCGCAGTGCCGCTCCCGCGGCCAGGTTTTCCAAGGCACCGGATTATTTTGAATATGCCTCCCGGGCAATTTTGGAAATGTACCGTCAGGTAGGTGATCCCGTCTTTGATGAGAGCACGGGCCTTATGAAAAAGGGCATGATCGTGCGTCATCTGCTTCTCCCCGGCCAGGCAGGCGAAGCCAAGCGGGTACTCCGCTGGCTCCATGATACCTTTGGCGATCACGTATATGTCTCCATCATGAACCAGTACACTCCCATGCCACAGCTTGCAAATGAACCCTCTTTGGAGGATATTGATCGCAAGGTGACCGAGGACGAATATGCCCGCGTGCTGGATTTTGCGGACCGCATCGGCATTCGCCTTGGCTTTTGTCAGGAGGGCGAGACCGCAAAGGAAAGCTTTATCCCGCCCTTCACGGGGGAGGGCTTATAGCGCATCAAGTAACATCCATAATCCCACCTCATAATTCCACGCGCATCATGTAATACCCGAAATCCCCTTCCCTGGCCGGCTCCGTCGCTCCTTCAAAGCTCTCAAATCCAAAGAGGATGGCTACCTCCTTTTCCTTGTTGTAATAGCTTCCCGGAACCCCTACGTAGTATACCGTCTCCCCCTTCCGGTTCATCCGGTGAAGGATCAGATGCTTGTACGTAAAGTATCCGTGGAGCAAAAAGCTATTGTTCACCATGCGATAGGAGCGGTCTTTCAGAATGACAAAGTCTCCCGGACTGATCTGCAGGTACTTTCGGGAATCTCCAAAGGGTGAAATGGGCGGATAAATGGCCCGAAGCTGCTCCCATTTTCCTGGCTTTAAGGCATCTACGTAAGCATAGGCCGTTACGGGCCTTTCCTTTCGCGCTTCCCCTTCACCCGACGCATCATTTTGTGCCATCATTTTGGTGTTGCTTCCAAGCGCTTTTTCCGATGCATTTGCAGCTCTTACTTCCGTTACGTTTTGTATGACCTCCGTTTCCGTTCTTTCAATCTCCGGTTCCCCGATTTCCGGCTTGTCACTCACCACCTGCAAGGTCTCCGGCTTCTCACTTTCCGTTTTTTCGTCCTTCACCTTCAAATCCTCAGTTTTCCCGGTTTCCGCTTTTTCATCCTTCATTTTCAAGGCATCCGGTTTCCTCACTGCTTCCTCCAGCAAGACCGCCACAAGGCGTCTTTCTCCTCCAAACCGAATGCGTAGCTGCCTTACCTCACGGATGGCAAGTCCCTTTACGTTCTCGCAGTCCAGCCCTCGAAGTTCCCATCTTCCCTTTCCCTTTTCCAGTGAAATCTCTCCCAGCGTTTCCTCCCTGTCCTCTCCTGTCAGGGAGACCGGATAGTTTCCATTTCCGATCTCCGGCAGGCCTGATACCTGTAAAATAAGATTACAGGTGTTTCCCCAGCATTCCAGCCGCATGAAACCCGCTCCCCGCAATCTGACGTTCCCCTCATAAAAATCCAGATACTTGATTTTCTGCTCAAAATTCATATAAAAACACCCCCTGCAAATATTCTATGCAGGGGATGTCCTGGTTATTACCACTATGTCGCAAAGGGCATTTAAATCGCCGACGCAGGCCGCGTCATTCGCTATATTCTCAGATTTCTTCTTCCTCAAGATATTTCATGTAATTTGCTACCATCATGGCAATCTTGAAGGTCAGCGCATCATCAAAGGTACGAAGGTTCAGGCCAGTGCTCTCCTGTATGCGCTCAATGCGGTAAACCAGCGTGTTACGGTGTACGTAAAGCTGTCTTGCGGTCTCTGATACGTTCAGGTTATTCTCAAAGAACTTATTCAGCGTGTTCAGCGTCTCATCGTCCAATTCCGAAGGAACGTTGTCCCCAAAGATCTCCTCAATGAAGATCTTACAAAGGTTTGCGGGCAGCTGATAGATCAGCCTTCCTATGCCCAGGGAGTGGTATGCCGCCACGGATTTTTCCGCATAAAAGATCTTTCCGACCTCCATGGCCATCTTGGCTTCCTTATAGGACTTTGAGATGTCCTTCAATTCGCCAACCAGCGTTCCCAGAGAAACCCTGACGTTGATCATGGCCTCCGCGCTTACCATGTCTACAATGGTTTCAGCGACCCCTTCCAGCTCTTTACCGGAGACTTCCGCCTCAACGCTCTTAATGAGGATCACGTTGTTCTCGTCCACGGCCGTAACGTAATCTCCTGCCTGAGCGGAAAACATGCCCTTTAGAAGCTCCGTGACCATGCCATCCTTTTCGCCTTTTGCTTCAATGAGGAATACCACCCTCGGCGCATTTACCTCAATGTGGAGCTTCTTGGCGCGATTATACACGTCGACAAGAAGCATGTTGTCCAGGATCAGATTTTGGAAGAAGCTGTTCCTGTCGATCCGCTCCTTGTAGGCGATCACCAGGTTTTGGATCTGACTGACGGCAATCTTTCCCACCATGTAAGTGTCATCGGAGAATCCCATGGCTACCAAAACGTAAAGGAGCTCTCCTTCATCATAGATCTTAAGAAGATGGTGCTTTCCGATCACCTGACTGTCCGCCGGAGAATTGGCAAAGTCCCTGACAAGGCCAAGCTGCAGGTCTGTCTTCTCGCACGTTCCCGCCACCTGCTCTCCCAAAAGATCATATACAAACAGATCCGTCTTCGTAATGGCCTTTAACTCATCAATACTTGTCTGAATAATCTGATTGGTGATCATAAAGCTTTCCCTTCCTCCGCCTGCGGCGTCGCTTGTTTTCCTTCCTCTTCCTTACTCATAAAATCCGGCTGCCTCCGGCATCCGTCGTCGCTTCGCGACTCGTGATTTTATTTCGTATACGCTCGGGTGAAAACAAATGCCGCCTGCGGCGTCGCTTGTTTTCCTTCCTCGCTATAAAAAACGGGGTGCTGTTTCCAGCACCCCGGAAGAATTCTTACTAGTTGGTAATGATCTTCTCAGTATCTCTGTCGAATACGTGGATCTTCTCGACGTCCAGAGCGAACTTAACGGAATCGCCAGGTCTGGAATTGGTACGAGAATCAACTCTTGCAGTCATAGGGAACTCGTCAAGATCGAAGTACAGATATACTTCTGCGCCAAGCAGCTCGTACACCTTAATGGTGGACTCGAAGGTGCTATGAGGAGAGTTCTCGATGAACATCTCGGAATCATAAACGTCCTCAGGACGGATACCGAAGATAACCTGCTTTCCATCATAACCGCCCTCGATCAGCTTCTTGGACTTTGCAGGAGGAAGAGGAATGCTCTTGCCTGCGATCTCCAGGTTAGCAACGTCGCCTTCAACGGCTACGGTAGCGGTCAGGAAGTTCATCTGAGGGGATCCCATGAATCCTGCAACGAACAGGTTCTGGGGCTTATCATACAGATTCTGAGGAGTATCAACCTGCTGGATAACGCCATCCTTCATAACTACGATTCTGGTACCAAGGGTCATTGCCTCGGTCTGGTCATGGGTTACGTAGATGATGGTGGTGCCCAGTCTCTGATGCAGCTTAGCGATCTCGATTCTCATCTGTACACGCAGCTTAGCATCCAGGTTGGATAGAGGCTCGTCCATCAGGAATACCTTAGGATTACGAACGATTGCACGACCCATTGCCACACGCTGTCTCTGACCACCGGACAGAGCCTTAGGCTTACGATCCAGCAGGGGGGTCAGGTCAAGGATCTTAGCAGCTTCTTTAACCATCTTATCGATCTGATCCTTGGGAACCTTTCTCAGCTTCAGACCAAATGCCATGTTGTCGTATACGGACATGTGAGGATACAGAGCGTAGTTCTGGAATACCATTGCGATGTCTCTGTCCTTAGGCTCTACGTCGTTAACGACTCTGTCACCGATCTTCAGTTCACCGGAGGAAATGTCCTCCAGACCTGCGATCATACGAAGGGTGGTGGACTTACCGCATCCGGAAGGTCCTACGAAAATGATAAATTCCTGATCTGCGATCTCAAGGTTGAAGTTCTTAACAGCCTCAAATCCATTGGGATATACTTTGCAGATGTTCTTCAAAGATAGACTTGCCATTGTGAATAACTCCTTTCATCTCGCCTTTGCCATAATGTAAAATAATTTCAAACCCAACAAGCTATTGTAAGTATAGCAGACGGGGCTTATTTTTGACCATAACCGATTTCACCAAAGATTTCTTCACGGATTGTAAAAATTGCTAAGCGATCGCCGTTTCATCGTCAAATTGCATAATACAATTTTTATTTTTTTAGTTATTCTGACTATTGCGTTGATTCTGACTATTTTCCACCGCGGGGATCACCTCATCGCTGAAAATATGTTCATCTTCACTGCCCGGATCTGCGGGGATCTCGCCGGCCGCAATGGCCCTGGCGATCATCTGATCCTCCATGCGCTTAAAAAACTTATTGTACAGCTTGGCGCAGCCCAGTGCCGGAAGGGACAGACCAAAGAGCACCACCAGAGGAAATACCTGAATAAAGAATACGGCGATGATCACCGGCAATGCCCACATAACCGCCATGAGAAGAATCTTCGGCATTTGCATGATGGCCATGATGAACGTATTCTTAAAGGTTCTCGCTATGGTATTGTCAAACTTGGACAAAACCGGGTAAATAAAGAGGAACGTGCAGCCTCCAAGCAGCGTTGTTGCCATAAAGAGGACCTGCATGATCACGTGGGGTTTTGTCTCAGGATTTGCATACATGATATAGGCATCCAGTCCAAGGATCACCATGGCGACGATCTGGATCAGCCAGATAATGGTCGCCTGCCGGAAATTCTGCTTAAAGGACTTAAAGAATCCTTTTACGATGTAAACTTCCTCGTTTCTAACGATCTTTAACGCCATGTAGTACAATGCCGTCATGGAAGCTCCTATGGTAACAATGGGAATGCAGCAGACCAGCGCGATCAAGTCAAGGATCATCAAGTCAGCCATTTTTGACAGTCCCTGCATCAAAGGGCCGTCTGCGTCAAAAAATTTCATTTTTCTTTCCTCTCATTCAAATTCTTTTTTCCATGGGCACCACCGGAACGCCCATGGGACTTGTCGCGGGACTTAGTACCGTGAACCCAAGTTTTTTGTAGAATTCCACGGCATGCGGAGATGCCGTCAAAGACACGTACTGCTCCCCCACTTCGTTTTTCAGATACTCGCACAGGGTCGTGACAATGGCCTTTCCAATGCCGCGGCGGTGGTATGCTCCGTCCACAAACAGCAGGGACAAATGACTTACGTTCCGCAGGCTTCCAAGTCCAACGATCCGATTTCCGTCCAAAGCCACCATTAACTGATAGCTCCCCTCATAAAAGGCCTGCTTCAGCCTTTCATCCGTGATAAATTCCCGAAAGCTGCGGATCCCCTCCGGCCGGCATTCGGAGCTGTTATATCTCATAAACGTTTCCCAGGCGAGCCTCATGGCCTCTTCCCATTCCTCTCGCCTGGCCCATCTGACGAATAACTCCATTTTGGCACCTCCCGTCAGAATTCCGTATCGGATGCTCCAAAAGGCCCTTCAGCCCCTCCGGCGTATCCTCAAAGCCATTCTTCAATCCAGACCGCCACGTCCTCCATGACCTTAGCTTTATCAAGTTCATTAAGGATTTCATGCCTGTCGCCGGGATACAGCTTTAATTCCACGTTCCTCATGCCGGCTTCCTTCATGGATTCATACGCCTTCTTTACGCCGGCGCCATATGCTCCCACGGGATCCTCCTCCCCGGACGTCACAAGCACCGGAAGGTCCTTTGGCAGGCGGGAAAGATTCTCTTTTTTGTTCAAACGGCTTACCAGCTCAAACAACGTCCGATATCCGTTCACCGTAAAGGGGAAACCGCAAAGCGGGTCGATCCGGTAACGGTTCACGATTTCCTCGTCCTTGGTAAGCCAGTCACTCTCCGTCCTGGGATTTGTAATCCTCTGATCATACTTTCCCATCACAAGCTTATCCAGAGTCCTGCTCAAATGCTTTTCCCCATAGATCAGCTGCATACATGCGGAAAGCGCTTTGACAAAGGCTACCGCCGCGGGATTTTCCGTACCCATACCCATGACAACGGCCCCCTGTATGCCCGTACCGTAACGGCACAGATAATTGCGCAGGATATAGGAGCCCATGCTGTGTCCCAGTATAAAACAGGGAATGCCCGGATATTTCTCCTGGTTCATCTTCTTGAGGCGGTGTACGTCCCGCACAACAACCGTTGCGGGATCCTGCGGGCAAAAGTACCCGTAAGTTTCCCCTTCGGGAACGGATCTGCCATGGCCGAGGTGGTCTTCACCCGTAACCATAAAGCCGCGCTCCGTCAGATACTCGGCAAAGCCCTCATAACGTTCCACGTACTCCGCCATGCCATGCACGATCTGCACAATGGCCTTGGGCTCTCCCTCAGGAAGATACCTCACCGCCCATAACTTGTGAACGCCGTCTCTGGAATCAAAAGTAAACTCTTCCTTCCTCATGCCATACCCCCGTTCTTCCCCAAGATTCTCAAGTTACCCACGTATTTGCAACTGCGTGCCCTTCGGCACTTCCCTCGTTTTATTCGGGATTGTGCAACTATTTTACCCTATTTACGTAAAAAAAGGAATAGAGTTTACTAAATTTTTAGAAAAAGAAGCCCCGCAGGCGCTTCCCACGGGGCTTCCTCTCATCTTTTCACGTTTTTGGCGCGTCCAGGCGCCTCTTTCGCCTTACGTGCACTTAGCAGATCTCAGCGCCTGCGGGCATGTCTGCTTCCGGCTTCATCAAAGCCAGCTTTCCATCCGCATCCTCCGCGCAAAGAAGCATACCCTGGCTCTCCAGCCCGGCCATCTTTCTGGGTGCAAGATTTACCAGAACCATCACTTTCTTGCCCACCATCTCCTCAGGAGAATAGGTGCCGCGGATTCCGGAGAGGATCTGCTTCACCTGGCTGCCCACCTTCACCTGACTGCAAAGAAGCTTCTTGGAGCCCTTCACTGCCTCGCAGGAAAGGATCTCGCCCACCTGGAACTGTAGCTTTGCAAAATCATCATAGGTGATTTCAGGCTTTGTCTCGATATCGATGGGAGCCTGTGCGGATTCCTTTGCCACGGCGCTGCCCGCAGCTGCCCCGGCCGGATTTCCCTTCCCGCCGACTGCGCTGATCAAAATCTCGGAGGCTTCTTCCGCCAGCTCAGGGCTTTTAGCCATAAGCTCCGCCCATTTTGCGCCCACCTCTTCCTTTGTCATTCTGCCGGCGTTCAACAGATTGGTGAAAGCCTTCTCCTGATGCTCCAAAAATTCCTTCCTCTGTCTTGCCTGTACTTCCTCAGCTTTCTTTAAGATCTCCGCCTTGTCCAGTCTTGCAAACAGGATCTCCGGCGCATCCGTCACCTTGCTGCCCGCATTGAGTCCAAAGCTTCCCAGCTGATCAAAATCACGCAGGGAAATGCCAAGCTGCGCCGCGATCTTTTCCGCCGTGGTCGGCAGGAAAGGCGCCAAAAGGGAAGCACCGATAATAATGCCCTCGCTCAGATTGTAAAGGACGGTGGAAAGCCGTTCTGCCTTCGCGGGATCCTTTGCCAGAGCCCAGGGCTCCGTCTCGTCGATATACTTATTCAGTCTCTTAAATACCGCAAAGATCTCCGTCAGGGCATCCGCCACGTGCAGCGTATCCATCAGCTTTTCGATCTTTCCGTATGCCGAAGTGACAACTGCCTTTAGGTCATCGTCAATCTCAGGAACTGCCGCGTCCTTATCTGCCACGGCCCCTCCAAAATACTTATTGCTCATGGCAACGGTTCTGTTTACCAGATTTCCCAAGGTATTGGCAAGATCGGAATTCACCCTCTCCACCATCAGTTCCCAGGTAATGGTACCGTCGTTTTCGTAGGGCATCTCATGCAGTACAAAATAACGAACCGCATCCAGTCCAAAGATGTTTATCATGTCATCCACGTAGATCACGTTGCCCTTGGACTTACTCATCTTCTCGCCACCCTGCAACAGCCAGGGGTGACCGAATACCTGCTTCGGCAGGGGCTCGCCCAGCGCCATCAGGAAGATGGGCCAGTAAATGGTATGGAAGCGGATAATGTCCTTACCGATGAGGTGAAGGTCTGCGGGCCAGTATTTCTTGTAAAGCTCCCCGCTCTCGCCGTCCGCGTCATAGCCAATGCCGGTGATATAATTGCTCAGCGCGTCCAGCCACACGTAAACCACGTGCTTCTCATCGAAGTCCACGGGAATGCCCCACTTAAAGGAGGTCCTGGAAACACACAGATCCTGCAGTCCGGGAAGCAGGAAATTGTTCATCATCTCATTCTTTCTGGACACGGGCTGGATGAACTCGGGATGGGTGTTAATGTGCTCGATCAGGCGATCCGCATACTTCTTCATTTTGAAAAAGTACGCCTCCTCCTTCTCATCATGCACGGCGCCGCCGCAGACGGGACACTTGCCGTCCTTTAACTGAGTCTCCGTATAGAAAGCCTCACACTCGGTACAATACTTGCCCTCGTAGGCTCCCTTGTAAATGTCGCCCTGCTCATAGAGCTTTTTAAAGATCTTCTGGATCTGACGCTCATGATCCGCATCCGTTGTACGGATAAAGCGGTCATAGCTGGTTCCCATCATGTCCCAAAGCTTCTTAATGGTCCCCGCCGTCATATCCACGAACTCCTTGGGTGTCATGCCCTCCTCGATGGCACGGGTCTCAATCTTCTGGCCGTGCTCGTCACTTCCGGTCTGGAAGTGCACGTCAAAGCCATCCGCCTTCTTATACCTTGCAATGGCATCTGCAAGAATGATCTCGTAGCAGTTGCCGATGTGCGGCTTACCGGAAGTATAGGCAATGGCCGTCGTAATGTAATAAGGTCCCTTATTTGTCATGATCTGTCCCTCCTTATGATTTTATGCGCTTGGTTTCCTTCCTCGCTAAAAAAAAGCCTTCTCGCGCACGAATGCTCGCACGCGAGAAGGCGCCTGAATACGCTGTACCACTTCTCTTCACCGTACGCCTTGCGGCGCAGGTCTCACCGGGTCTGATCAAAAACCCTCACCGCCATAACGGGCGGCACCCGTCGCAGCCTAACCCTTTGCGTTTTTCCGTCCCTTACCGCGGGGCGTTGCCGCCAAAGTGCTCGGTGCGCAGCTCGTGAAGCCATGTTCCCTCGATTCCGGCTCCGCTTCTCTCAGCTTCTGAAGCGTTCTCTGGGAAGCCTTCCCTGAAGTACTCTCTTCGTCATTGCCTTTCAGTATTGATCTGTTTTCTTACCATAGCACGTTACTGCGCCCAAAGTCAAGCTTTTCTAAAACTTATTCCTCTTCTTTTTTGCGAAATGCGTAGATCTTTACTGCCAGTGCAGCCATTGCAAACGCCGAACCCATCAGGAGGAGCATCAGCTCTGCATT
>ONSO01000050.1 GCA_900320485.1 uncultured Lachnospiraceae bacterium
CATTTCGCCCATGCCCCGCAGCAGCTCCATCAGCAGGTGGACGGGCCTGCCGCTCATAGCGCCAACTGCTTCCTCCCAAGAGCGCAGCAGCGTGATCTGCTCGGGCACGGCCTCCTGCCGCTCCAAGGTCAGCTTGAAATCCTCCTGGAACCCGGCCAGCCGATCCTCGCACCGGGCCTTGACCCGGTCGGGTTCCTCAATGACGATGATCGGGTTCTCCAAATACTCCCAAATCCAGGCGCAGGGAACGTCCAGCGCCCCGGCCCACAGGGCCAGGTTGGGGGACTGTACTCCCGCTTCCAGCTGGTCCGCATCCCGGAACAGCCGGGCCACGCCGGTGTCGTACACCTTCGGCGCGGAGGCTTCCACGATTTCCCCGCTGTCTTCGTCCTCGTCATCGTCGGCCACGCCGGTGTCGTACACCTTCGGCGCGGAGGCTTCCACGATTTCCCCGCTGTCTTCGTCCTCGTCATCGTCGGGCAGCGGCGGCAGGTCAGGGGACAGCAGGCTCTTGGGCAGGCGGTTCAGCTGGTTCCTGACCAAGGAGCGGATGTCCTTGGATTTTTCCTTTGGCAGCAGCCATTCCACCGCCGGGTAGAATGCCGCTTCCTCCATGGGCTCCAGGCTGCGCTGGCTGATGGGGTCGAAGGAGCGGACGGAGTCCACCTCCTCGTCCCAGAATTCGATGCGTGTCGCCCCGTTCTCCGCCGGGGAAAAGGCGTCCACGATGTCGCCGCGCAGGGCGCACTGGCCCCGGCCCTCCACCATGTCCACCCGCTCATAGCCCATTTTCACCAGCCGGGCGATCAACTCCTGGGGCTCCATGTGGTCGCCGGATTTCAGGGAAACCGCATATTCTTCGTAAGCGGATACCGGCATCATGCGGCACAGCAGCGCGTCGGCGGAAAGGCACAGCAGCTTGATTTCCCCGCGCCGGGCTTTTTGCAGCACGGCCAAACGCTGGAAGGCGTTTTCCCGGCTGGCGGTACCCCGGGTGAAATTCACGTCCGGCGCGGGCAGCACTGCCGCGCCGCCCCCCAGCCAGGCCCCGCAGTCGTCCGCCGCCCGCATGGCCAAGGCGTCGGAGGGGGCGATATACACGACGGGTCTTTCCGACGCTCTTTGCAGCAGCGCGGCGTAGAAGGGCCGCTGGCCCTCCGCCATTTCATAAACCGCTGAAACGCCGTTGGATTGCGCGTCAAAAGCCTCCCGAAACGCAGGGGAGGCCTGTAAAAAATTCAGGACATTATTCAGCATGGCGTTTGTTGAAGCGGTTCATCGCTACGTCGATCCCGTTTTCCGCCCAGCAAAGCGCCGCGTCGGCGGCGGTCAGATAGGCGTCGTAGGCGATTTTCCGCTCCTCCTCCGTCTGAAATTTGCTCAGCACCCAATCCGCCAGGTCCCACTCCGGCGGCGGCGCGCCCATGCCCACGCGAACGCGGGGAAAGTCCCCTGAGCCGGTGCACTGCACGATGTGGCGCAGCCCGTTGTGAGTGCCGGGGCCGCCCTTGGCCCGCACGCGTACCTGGCCGAAGGGCAGGTCGATGTCGTCCACCAGGATCAGCACGTCCTTGGGCTCCAGCTTGTACCAGCTCATGGCCTCCTGCACCGTCAGGCCAGAGAGGTTCATGTAGGTCTGGGGCTTGATGAGCACCAGCTTTTGTCCCTTATAAATTGTTTCCCCGATGGTGCCCTGGAATTTCAGCTTCTTGATGGGCGTGTCCAGCTTGGCCGCGATGATGCTGATCACGTCGTACCCCACGTTGTGGCGGGTGTGTTCATACTTTTCGCCCGGATTGCCCAGGCCCACGATGGCTAACATAGCGTCTCCTGATCAATGAATTTTCATAATCTATTTTATCCGCAAAATATCGAAATAGCAAGGACTTTCTCTTTTGACTTAGAAAAGAAAAAACCCGCCATGAGCGGGTTTTGCAAGGCAAGCAATTAAGCGTTTGCTTTGGCCAGAGCCTTAGCCAGACGCGCCTTTTTGCGGTTGGCGGTATTCTTGTGCATAACGCCCTTGGAAACCGCTTTATCAATAGCGGAGGTGGTGGCGCTCAGCTGCGCGCTGGCGGGGGCCACACCCTCGGTCAGGGCGATCTGATACTTCTTCACGGCAGTTTTAACACCGCTCTTCACCATACGATTCCGCAGGTTCTTGGTTTTGCTCACCTTCACGCGCTTCACGGCGGACTTAATATTGGGCAACTTCCTTCACCTCCTCGTGGATACTTGCTGATAATCAGCATCGAATATATTACCACAGAAAAATTGAAAACGCAAGACTTTTTTGTGTTTTTCTTTCATTTTTAAGGATTGTTATTTTTTCAGTCATATTTTAAGCCATGATCGCACGCTTTCATACTTGATGGAGGATATTTCTTTTTCTTTTGCTTGACAAGGGAACGATAGCGTGATATTATTTCTTTAGCGGATAAAAGCGTTAAAGAATGTTCCCGTTCTGAGGGGGGACAATTGTCCGCGGGAAAGGATGTTGTTTGGATATGCCCATTACCGATCTGCTGGAAAGAAACAGCAAGCTGTATGGAAATGAAATCGCGCTGGTGGAAATGAACCCGGAAATTCAGGAGGAGCCGCGGGTGACCTGGCGGGAGTATGAGCTCATCCAGCCCACCACCGCTACGCCTTACCGCCGGGAGATTTCCTGGAGCGTGTTTGATGAAAAAGCCAACCGGGTGGCGAACCTGCTTTTGTCCCGGGGCGTGCGCAAGGGCCAGAAGGTGGCCATCCTGCTGATGAACTGCCTGGAATGGCTGCCCATTTATTTCGGCGTTTTAAAGACCGGCGCCATCGCTGTGCCGCTGAATTTCCGCTACACCGCCGATGAAATCGACTACTGCTTAAAGCTGGCCGACGCGGACGTGCTGTTCTTCGGCCCGGAATTCATCGGGCGCGTGGAGGACATTTTCCCCAAGATCGGCCAGGAAATGCTGCTGTTCTTCGTGGGCGACAACAAGCCCTCCTTCGCGGAAAGCTACAATGAAGCGGTGGCGAACTGCTCCTCCGCCGCCCCCAAGGTGCTGGTGCTGGACACGGACGACGCGGCGATTTATTATTCCTCCGGCACTACCGGCTTCCCCAAGGCCATTCTGCTGGATCACACCGCGCTGATGCAGTCCGCCCGGATGGAAGCGACCCACCACGAAACCACCCATGACGACGTGTTCCTCTGCATTCCGCCGCTGTACCACACCGGCGCGAAAATGCACTGGTTCGGCAGCCTGTACACCGGCAGCCGGGCGGTCATCCTGAAAGGCAATAAGCCGAGAGCGATCCTCGAAACCGTCAGCATGGAGCGCTGCACCATCGTGTGGCTGCTGGTGCCGTGGGCCCAGGACATTCTGCTGGCGCTCGATAGGGGCGACCTGAAGCTGGAGGATTTCCAGCTGTCCCAGTGGCGGCTGATGCACATCGGCGCGCAGCCCGTGCCGCCGTCCCTGATCCGCCACTGGCTGCAATACTTCCCCCATCATAAGTACGACACCAACTACGGCCTGTCCGAATCCACCGGCCCCGGCTGCGTGCACCTTGGCATGGAGAACGTGAACAAGGTCGGGGCCATCGGCGTGCCGGGCTTTGGCTGGAAGTGCAAGATCGTGGATGAACACGGTCAGCCTGTGAAGCAGGGCGACGTGGGCGAGCTGTGCGTAAAGGGCCCCGGCGTCATGAAGTGCTATTATCATGACCCCAAGGCCACCGCCGAAGTGCTCAAGGACGGCTGGCTGCATACCGGCGACATGGCCATGCAGGACGAGGACGGCTTCATCTTCCTGGTGGACCGCAAGAAGGACGTGATCATCACCGGCGGCGAAAATCTGTACCCCGTGCAGATCGAAAACTTCCTCTCCGCCCATCCCAAGATCCACGACGTGGCCGTCATCGGCCTGCCCGACCAGCGCCTGGGCGAAATTGCCGCGGCCATCATCCAGGTGAAGGAAAGCGTGGAATGCACCGAGGAGGAGATCAACCACTTCTGCCTCGACCTGCCCCGCTATAAGCGCCCCCGCAAGATCATCTTCGCTCCCGTTCCCCGCAACCCCACCGGCAAAATCGAAAAGCCCAAGCTGCGCCAGCAGTATTGCGGCGTGAGACTGGTGGAAGCGCAGAACAAGGGTTAATGCGGAATTGTGCAATAAAAACATAGGGCGCTTTAACGCTGGACAGAGAGTACAGAGTACAGAGTTCAGATTTATTTTGCTCACCAATTCCGGATGCCGTTTCTTGATCCTCTATATTATCTGTACTCTGTACTCTGTACTCTCTGTCCAGAGTTAAAGTGTCCATAAGCGCGCAGGCGCAAGAATAACAACAGCCCGGCTGTAACTTTCAGCCGGGCTGTTGTTATGCCGTTTCAATCAAATCGTCTCTACCTTAATCAAATTGGTGTTCCCCGATTTGGCGTTGGGCAGACCGCCGGTGATGACGATGCGGTCGCCGGGCTGGAGGTGGAGCATTTCCTTGGCCTTCTGCTTCGCCACGTAGAACAGCACGTCGGTGGAGGTCTGGGTTTCGGACAAAGCGGGGGTGACGCCCCAGGACAGGGACAGGCGGCGCATGGCGTGCTCGCTGGTGGTGAGGCCCAGGATATCCATGGGCGCGCGGAAGCGGGAGATCATGCGCACGGTGCCGCCGCTGAGGGAGCAGACCACGATGGCCTTGGCCCCGATGTCGATGGCCATGCCGCAGGTGGCGTGGGAGATGGCGTCCACCATGTTGTGGGTGATGAACTCGGAGGTGCGGAAGCGCTGGGCGTAGTCGATCTTCTTTTCGGTGGCCTCGGCGATCTTCGCCATGACCGCCACGGCCTGAACGGGATACTTGCCCGCGGCGGTTTCGCCGGACAGCATGATGGCGCTGGAGCCGTCGTACACGGCATTGGCCACGTCGGAGATTTCGGCGCGGGTGGGGCGGATGTTGTGGATCATGGATTCCAGCATTTCGGTGGCGGTGATGACCCGCTTGCCGATGATGCGGCACTTGTCGATCAGGTGCTTCTGCACGGCGGGCAATTCCTCATAGGGGATTTCCACGCCCATGTCGCCGCGGCCGATCATGATGCCCTCGCAGGCGGAGCAGATTTCCTCAATGTTGTCGATGCCGCTCTGGTTCTCGATCTTGGCGATCAGGCTCAGCTTCTGGCCGCCGTTGGCGTCCACAAAGGTTCGCAGGTCGATCAGGTCCTGCTTCCGGGACACGAAGGAGCAGGCCACGTAATCCACGTCGTGCTCGATGCCGAACAGCAGGTCGTCCTTGTCCTGCTCGCTCAGGTACACCTGATTCAGGACCTTGCCGGGGAAGGACATGCTCTTGCGGTCGCTCAGCTCGCCGCCCGCCACCACCCTGCACCGGATTTCCGGCCCTTCGATTTCCACCACGTCCATGGCGATCAGGCCGTTATTGATCAGCACCCGGTCGCCCGGGTTCAAATCCTGGTTCAGGTTGGTATAGGTGACGGACACCTGGTGTTCGTTGCCCTCCACGTCGTCCACATGCAGGGTGAACAGGTCGCCCTCGTTCAGGAAAACCTTGTGGTTCACAAAGGTTTTGATCCGGTACTCGGGGCCTTTGGTATCCAGCATGATGGCGATGGGCAGGTTCAGCTTTTCCCGGACGGCCTTCACCCGGCGGATCTTTTCCGCGTGTTCCGCGTGGGTGCCGTGGGAAAAATTGATCCGGGCCACGTTCATGCCCGCCAGCATCATTTTTTCCAGGATTTCTTCGCTCTCGCTGGCCGGGCCGATGGTGCAAACGATTTTTGTTTTGCGCATATAACTTCTCCTCCTTGATAAACATAGTTGAAAACGCTGCTTCTTCGTATTTTCATGATACCGTTTCAGCCTGTTTTTGTCAATTCCTTTTCGCGCTGTAAGACGCACCGCGGGTGCATTTTCCTGCTGTACATTCGTCCCAAAAGATGGTATACTGGAGCAAGGAATAAGATCGTCACGGGATTTCAGGGGGAAGTTCCACCGTGTGACACAGAGAGGAGAAACGCCTTGATTGAAGCCGTGATTTTCAACCTGGACGGCGTGCTGGTATGCAGCGACGAATGTCATTATCGCGCCTGGAGGCAGCTGGCCTATGAACAGGGCATTCAATTGCAGCCTGAACTGTACCTGAGAATGGTGGGTTTAAAGCGTATGGACAGCATCAAAATCCTGCTGGCAGGCCGCGACCGCACCTACACCACCCAGGAAATGTGGGCCCTGAGCGTCAGGAAAAACGACCTGTTCAACGAGCAGATCGACCGGCTTGACCAGGAAAGCATCCTGCCCGGCGCGCTGGAAACGGTGATCGCCCTGAAAAACAAGGGCGTCAAAACGGCGGTGGCCTCCTCCAGCGAAAACGCGACGGGCATTCTGCGGCAATTGCGCATCGACCATTGGTTTGACGTGGTGGTGGACGGAACGCAGATTGAGAAGGGCAAGCCCGACCCGGAAGTGTATCTCACCGCCGCCCGAAAGCTGAGCATGCCGACGGGAAACTGCCTCGTGATTGAAAACACCCCCGCGGGTGAGGAAGGCGCGCAGCAGGCTGGTATGCGCTGCATGATGCTGGCGAACCCCTATGAATCAAACGAGCTGCAATTGCCCACCACCTTGGCGGAGCTGAATCTGCCCCTGTTTGTCGATCATGAAAAATCATAAATAGAAAGGAAAATCGCCATGACCAAGTATCAGATGATCGCCCCCGCCCTTCCCAACGTGCCCTGGCAGGAAAAGCCGGTCGGACACATCAACAGCCCCCTCTGGCGCTACAAGGACAATCCCATCATCGGCCGCAATCCCCTGCCCGGCGTGGCCCGCATCTTCAACTCCGCCGTGATGCCCTACGAAGGAAAATTCGTGGGCGTGTTCCGCGGCGAGCAGACCAATGGCATTCCTTATATTTATATGGGAAGAAGCGCGGACGGCATCCACTGGAACTTTGAGAAGGACAAGATCCGGTTTGTGGACGAAGAGGGCAAGCCCTTTATGCCGGTCTATGCATATGATCCCAGACTGGTAAAGGTAGAGGATACCTATTACATAATCTGGTGCGGTGATTTTTACGGCGCTGCCATCGGCATGGCAAAGACGCAGGATTTCAAAACCTTTGTAAGGATCGAGAATCCCTTCCTTCCCTTTAACAGAAATGCAGTGCTTTTTCCCAGAAAGATCCACGGGAACTTCATGCTGCTTTCAAGACCTTCCGACAGCGGACATACGCCCTTTGGCGATATCTTCATCAGCGAGAGCCCGGACTTGACGTATTGGGGAAAGCACAGACACGTCATGGGGAGAAGTAATGAGTGGTGGGAGTCCTTAAAGATCGGCGGAGGCGCCGCACCCATTGAGACCAGCGAGGGATGGCTTCTTTTCTATCATGGCGTTAGCGGAACGTGCAATGGCTACGTTTACAGTATTGGCGGTGCCATCCTTGACCTGGAGAATCCCTCCATTGTCAAGTACCGCTGTGAAACCTTCCTGCTTACCCCGGAGGAATGGTATGAGGAGAGAGGCTTTGTGCCCAACGTAACCTTCCCCTGCGCTACCATCCATGACCCGAAGAGCGGAAGGATCGCCATCTATTACGGCTGCGCGGACAGCTACGTAGGACTTGCCTTCTGCCAGTTTGAAGAGATCGTGGATTATATCAAGGAGCACAGTGTCGTAAGAGGCGATGACGTGGAGATCGGCAGAAGATAAGAAATTCGGGACTTAAGCGTCCGGCATGAGGATAAGGGGTGAGAAAATGAACTTTGAAAATATTTTGGGGAAAGCGGGCATGCAGGAGAGAGAGCTTACGGAAAAAATCTGGATCAGACCGGATGATCCGGTATTCTCCTATGAGGGAAGGATCGACTTTGATGATCCCAAGGCTCCCGTATTTGTCTATCCCTGCAGTTATTTTAAGTTTGCACTGAGCGGCAGATGGGCGGCTCTGGCGGTGGAAGATCATTTTTCCTATTTCGAGAATGCCCTTGGAGTTCTCGTGGACGGAGAGTATCGCGGGAAAATCCTTTTGCATGACGGCAAAAACCTGCAGGGGGAGACGGTGGAACAGTATCTGCTCCGGATGGATTTAGAAAGTGAGGGCGTCATGACGCTGGGACTTAGGGAGCGGAGTGAAGAGATCAGAATGTATGACCTCTCTTCCTTCCTTGACGGCGCGGAGCATGAGATCACCATTTTTAAGCGCATGGATGCCTGCCATTATTTTACGTTTCTCGGTCTTGTGGCGGAAAAGGGAGCTGCCTTTGAAAAGGTAAAGGATGAACCAAGGAGAAGAATTGAGGTCTACGGTGATTCCATTTCCTGCGGCGAGGTGAGTGAGGCCGTGGGACGGCGTGGCATGTCTGACCCGGAAGGACATAACGGCATATACTCAAACAGTTTTTATTCCTACCCCTGGATCCTTGCAAGACGCCTTGGGGCAAGGCTTCACGACGTGGCACAGGGCGGCATTGCCCTGCAGGACGGCGCCGGGTATTTCAACCTGCCGGATACCAAGGGAATGCTGAGCACTTACGATAAGATCCAAAACAATCCCTCCCTGGGAGAAAGAAAATCCTGGGATTTTAGCCGGTACGTTCCTCAGGTTGTCATTGTAGCCATCGGGCAAAATGACGCGCATCCGGAAAACTATATGGCAGAGGATTATGAGGGCGAAAAGGCAAAAAAATGGAGAGAGGATTATAAGACATTCCTTGGAAAGCTGAGAGCGCATTATCCAAAGGCGTGGATCATTTTAACAACAACTCTTTTGGGACATGATCCCGCCTGGGACAGGGCCATCGGACAGGCAGGCAAGGAAATGAATGATCCCAGGATCAGGCAGTTCCTGTACACTCGCAACGGATGCGGCACCAGCGGACACGTGCGCATCCCGGAGGCGGAAGAGATGGCTTCGGAAATGCAGGCCTTTCTGGAGAGTCTTGGAGAAACGATTTGGGAGGAGTAGGGGGAAAGATGGCAAAGAGCAGAAAAGCAGTGACCATGTCTGACATTGCAAAGAAGATGGACGTCAGTACCGTGACGGTTTCCAAGGCCCTTTCCGGTCAAAAGGGAGTCAGCGAGGAAGTGCGGGAGGAGATCATTAAACTTGCAAGGGAGATGGGTTATAAGACCGTGAGGGGACCCGTGCCCGGCGAAGAAACTACCGGACTGCGCATTGGCGTTCTCATGCCGTCCAGTGCCCTTACCACCTTTGATTCCTTTTACTGGAGACTGTATCAGGCCGTGTCGGAAAAGGCCATGGAGAAGAATTGCTTTACGGGCTATGAAAGCCTTTCGGAGGAAATGATGGACAGGAAGATCCTGCCAAGACTTGTCACGGACAAGATGGTAGACGGACTGATCGTCATCGGAAGGCCCGGGAAAGGCTACGGTGATTTCCTAAAAGAGAGAGCAGGAATGCCATTGGTTTTTTTGGATTTTTATGACCATTCCATGGACGTGGACTGCTTCATCTCAGACAGCTTCTATGGGACTTACCTGCTTACGGAATATCTTTTGGAGCGGGGCCATGAGGACGTGGCATTTGTGGGAACGCTGTATAGCACGGATAGTATTACGGACCGCTTCCTTGGGTTTCAAAAGGCCATGATGGAGCGGGGACTTCCCGTGCCGGAGGACCACGTGATCCCGGACAGAGGCAGGGACGTGGGGACCAGCGAGAACTTCGCAGAGCTTACGCTGCCAAAGAAAATGCCGACAGCCTTTGTATGTAATTGTGATACTACGGCATCCATATTGATCCGGAATCTGGAAAAGCGCGGCTACAAAGTGCCGCAGGACGTATCCGTTACGGGCTTTGACAATTACCCCGGGGAAAAGGAACTGGGCGCGGCAATTACCACGTACGCTGTAGACCTTCAGAAGATGGCAAAGGCAGCCGTGAAATCCCTGATCCGCCAAAGGAATGGCGAAAACGTAAAAAAAGGGATCCACGTAATAGAAGGCACCTTATTGGAAAAGGGAAGCGTAAAGAAATTGGATCAAGGATCCGGGAGGAGATAAGAGATGGACAAAAATCTTCAGGATGCAATTGCTAAGGTAAAAGAAAAATATGACGATGGTCTTGTTAACGCCGGGGACGATTTCAGGATCGTAAAGTGCATGCAAAGGGCTCTTGCGGGCCGGGCGCTGACGGTGGCATTCCTTGGCGGTTCCATTACGCAGGGAAGTCTTGCTAGCACGCCTCAGGGGTGCTATGCCTACAGAACCTTTGAATGGTGGGAGAAAAATTTCCCCGATTCAAAGATCTCCTACTGGAACGCGGGGATCGGAGGAACCACGTCCCATCTCGGCGTCGGAAGGGTTTCGGAGGAGGTGCTTTCTCAAAGACCGGATTTTGTCATTGTGGAATTTTCCGTCAATGACGAGGACGTAAACCCGCACTTTGAAGAGACCTATGAAAGCCTTGTGAGGGTAATACTGGAAGCGCCCTGGAAGCCTGCCCTGATGCTGGTGCACAACGTACGCTACGATGACGGGGGAAATGCAGAGCTGATACACCGGCCCGTGGGGGAAAGATACCGCCTGCCGAGCGTTAGCATGAAACCGGTTCTTTACGCAAAGGTGGCGGAAGGCGCTCTGGATAAAAGAAGCATCACGCCGGATGACCTTCATCCCAATGACCTTGGGCATGAACTTGTGGCGGGCGTGATCACAAACTATCTGGAGAAGGTTCGTCAAAAAGCACTGGAGCTGGGCCCGGATCAAAACTGCGGCGGCGAAGCGGACAAGGAGGATCATTTTCTGCCCCTGCCCCTTGCCATAACAAGGAGCTCTTATGAAAACGTGAAGCGCTACCGCAATTACCAGATCACTCCCGTAGCGTGTCAGGGATTTCTTCAGGATGACGAGCCGCAAAAAGCCATTGCGGATTGCTTTAAAAGGGGCTGGACGGCAAAGGAAAAAGGTGCAAGGATCGCATTTCGCGTGAGTGGGGAAAACATTGCCGTGCAGTACCGGAAAACCGTGAGAAAGCCTGCTCCCGTTGCCACGCTTTATCTGGACGGGAACCGGAGGGAAGGGATCGAACTGGATGCGAATTTTACGGAAACCTGGGGAGACTGCCTGTATCTTGAGACCATTTTAGAGCACGGCAACCCGGGGGAACATCTTGTGGAGATTGAAATCACTGAGACAAGCGAGGAAGACGCTGAAACATTTTATCTGGTGTCTTTGATCGCGGGATAAGGAGGCAGACATGGGTATTCGCTATCTGGAGGAAGAAAGGATTTTTAAGCTGGACACGCCAAATACCACTTATTTGCTTGGCGTGGTTGCCAAGGAAGGTTTTTTGGGACATCTCTATTACGGGAAAAAGCTGGAGGACGTTACCGGCGCAGGGTATCTTTCGAGAGTGGAGGAGCCACCCTTCGTACCGGAGAAAAATGACAGGGACAGGAGTTCTTTCTTTGATGCCTTTCCCTTTGAGTATTCTTCTCACGGGGTGGGAGATTTTCGTGAGAGCAGCCTGAAGATCCGTACCATGGCGGGACATGTTGCCAGCAGTCTTGTCTACGTAAGTCATGAGATCCAAAAAGGTAAAGGAAAGCTTGCGGGACTTCCCGCCACCTTTGGAAACGAGGCGGAAGTAACGACCCTTACGGTGACCTGTACGGATCCTTCCATCGGCGTCAACGTGGAGCTTTCTTATTCCGCTTTTGAAAAGGTGGACGTTATAGCGCGGAGCGTCCGGGTCATCAACGCATCGAAGGAACCCGTCTGGCTGGAAAAGGTGATGAGCCTATGTCTGGATCTGGAGGGAAAGGAGTATGACATACTGACGCTTCACGGATCCTGGGCAAGGGAGCGCCATGAAGAGAGAAAGCCTCTTGGACACGGAAAGTATGCCGTTTCCTCAAGGCGCGGGGAGAGCAGTCATCAGGAGCATCCGTTCCTTGCATTGCTTTCAAAAAATGCAGACCAGACCATGGGGGAGGTTTACGGCTTCCATTTTGCCTATTCCGGCAATTTTATTGGGCAGGCGGAGCGGGATCAGTTTGGCCAGGTCCGGGTTGTCATGGGGATCCATCCGGAAGATTTTTCCTGGAAGCTCGAGCCGGGCGAGAGCTTTCAGGCTCCGGAGGTGGAGCTTACGTATTCGTCCCTGGGCCTTGGCGGCATGACAAGAACGCTGCATGACCTGTATCGCAGGCACATGATCAGAAGCCCCTGGCTTCACAAAAAGCGTCCCATTCTCATCAATAACTGGGAGGCCACGTATTTTGATTTTACGGCGGATAAAATCCTTGACATTGCAAAGGAAAGTGCAAAGCTTGGCATAGAAATGCTGGTTTTGGACGACGGCTGGTTTGGCAACCGCTTTGATGACAACCGGTCGCTTGGAGACTGGTGGGTAAATGAGGAGAAGCTTCGGGGCGGCCTTGGGAGGCTGGTAAGCGAGATCAATGCCCTTGGCATGAAGTTTGGACTGTGGTTTGAACCGGAAATGATCTCACCGGAATCCAGATTGTATGAGGAGCATCCTGACTGGGCCATTCAGATTCCCGGAAGGAGACCCTGCAGGGCGAGAAATCAGTTTGTGCTTGACGTGGGGCGCAGGGAGGTGCGGGATTACGTCCTTGAGAAAATGTTTGCGGTTTTGCACGGCGCCAACGTGGAATACGTAAAGTGGGACATGAACAGGCCGCTTACGGATCTTGGCAGTGCGGCCCTTCCGGCGGACAGGCAGGGAGAGCTCTGCCATCGCTACGTCCTTGGAATGTATGAGATGCAGGAACGCCTGCTTGCGGAATTCCCTAATCTTTTATTGGAAAACTGCTCAGGAGGCGGCGGAAGATTTGATCCCGGCATGCTGTATTACAGCCCTCAGATCTGGTGCAGTGATGACACGGATGCGGTGGAGCGACTGATGATCCAGGAAGGCACCTCGCTTTTATATCCCCTTAGCTGCATGGGGGCTCACGTCAGCGTATGCCCTAACCATACCGTAGGCAGAACCACGCCTTTTGCCACAAGGGGAATGGTGGCGCTGGCGGGTACCTTTGGCTATGAGCTGGACGTTACTAAACTTTCCGATGAGGATAAGGCAGCCGTGCCCAGGCAGATCCGGGCATATCATGCATTTAACGATCTTGTGCGTGAGGGAAAATATTATCGCATAGCTTCGTATTTGGAAAATCGTGATCATGATTGCTTCCAGGTGATGGAGGATGGCGGAAAGAAGGGCCTGATCTTCTTTACGCAGGTATTGGCAACGCCCAGCAGCCGGAGCAGGAGACTTCCCCTGCAGGGGCTCAAAAAGGGAAGCAGATACCGTATTTTCCAGGTAAACTTAAACAAAGAGGAGCTGCTCACGGATACGGGACGCGTATATAGCGGTGACGTACTCATGAACGCAGGACTGACCTTAGAGCGTCCCTGGGGAGATTTCCAGGGAAGGCTGTTGTATTTGGAGGAAGAGAAGTGAAAGAACAAGCAAGGGAACATTTGACAAAAAAGCTCTTGCCCTTTTGGGAAAAATTAAAGGATGAAGAAAAGGGCGGATTTTACGGATGGATGGATTCAGACCTGACGCTGAAAAAGGATGCCGTCAAGGGTTGCATTCTCAATAACAGGATCTTATGGTTTTTCTCCAATGCGTACCTGGCACTGGGAGACGGAAAGCTGGCGGCTTATGCGGATCATGCCTATGCCTTTTTAAGGGATCACTGCTACGACAGGGAAAGGGGCGGCGTATATTGGTCTTTGGATTGTGAGGGCGGCGTGGTGGATTCCACAAAGCATACCTACAACCAGGCCTTTGCGGTCTATGCCCTGAGCTCCTATTATCGCGCTTTTGGACGTAAGGAGGCGCTGGAGCTGGCTAAAAGTCTTGTGGATACCATAGAGGAAAAGTGCTTTGACGAATATGGTTACAAGGAAGCCCTGGACAGGGATTTTGTGCCCGTGGAAAATGATAAGCTCTCAGAAAATGGCGTCATGGCAGACCGCACCATGAATACGCTGCTTCACGTATTGGAGGCATACACGGAGTATTATTACGCCACAAAAGAGGCAAGGGTTAAGAAGAAGCTTTGCTGGATGTTGGACGTGATCGCGGATAAGATCTATAATCCCGTACTGCACCGACAGGAGGTATTCTTTGACAATGACATGAACAGCCTGATCGACCTGCATTCCTATGGTCATGACATTGAGACGGCGTGGCTCTGCGAGAGAACGCTGGACGTGATCGGCGATGATGCATACCGGAAAAAACTCACGCCGGTGATCCGTGACCTGGAAGATCAGATCTACAAAGTAGCCTACAAGAATCATTCCCTGGCCAATGAGTGTGAGCGCGGGAAGGTGGATGAGCGCAGGATCTGGTGGGTGCAGGCGGAAGCCGTGGTCGGCTTTTACAATGCCTGGCAGCACACGGGAGAGAAACGGTATCTGGAGGCTTCAAAGGATATCTGGGAATTTATCCAAAAGTACGTGGTGGATCACAGGGAGGGCGGCGAATGGTTCTGGAACGTGGATCAAAACGGCGCACCGGAGATGGGAAGACCCATCGTGGAACCCTGGAAATGTCCCTATCATAACGGAAGAATGTGTATGGAGATCATGCGCCGTGACGGCGAAGACGGAAAGGAGTAAGGCGTGGGAATTCATCCGAAATATTATGAATTAAAAGAAAAGCAGGAAAAGCTTCTTTCAAGAAAAAACGAAGTGGACGAAGGCTTTTATAACGGTATTTATGACAGGTACAGGTATCCCGTGCTTACAAGAGACCATGCGCCGATCCTTTGGCAATATGATCTGAATGAAGAGACCAATCCCTTCTTTGAAGAGAGGCTTGGAATCAATGCCGTCATGAATTCCGGCGCCATAAAGCTGAATGGAAAATACTATCTTGTGGCAAGGGTGGAAGGCAATGACCGTAAGTCCTTTTTTGCGGTGGCGGAGAGCGAGAGCCCCGTGGACGGCTTCCGGTTTTGGGATTATCCCATTCTGCTTCCGGATACCTGCCCGGAGGAGACCAACGTCTATGACATGCGCCTGACAAAGCATGAGGACGGGTATATATACGGCGTGTTCTGTTCGGAAAGTAAGGATGTCCAAAGCAGGGATCTCTCCGCGGCGGTGGCGGCGGCAGGCATTGTCCGCACTAAGGACCTAAAGACCTGGGAAAGGCTTCCGAACCTGAAGACCCTGCGTTCTCCTCAGCAGAGAAACGTAGTGCTTCATCCGGAATTCGTTCAGGGGAAATATGCTTTTTACACAAGACCCATGGATGATTTTATAGAGACGGGAAGCGGCGGGGGCATTGGGT
>ONSO01000249.1 GCA_900320485.1 uncultured Lachnospiraceae bacterium
CTTTGGAGGTCACGCTGCTCGCCGTCAGCAAGACGAAGCCTTTGGAAGATCTTAAAGAGGCTTATGAGGCCGGCGCGAGGAATTTTGGCGAGAATAAGGTTCGGGAGCTGATGGACAAGATCCCGGCCATGCCGGGGGACGTGAGATGGCACATGATCGGACATCTCCAGCGGAATAAGGTAAAGTATCTGATCGGAAAGGTCTATATGATCCATGGGGTGGATTCCCTCAGACTGGCGCAGGAGATCAGCAAAGAGTCTGAGAAAGCGGGCGTGATCACCAGAATCTTGATGGAGGTTAACGTTGCGGAGGAAGAAAGTAAATTTGGCGTTTCCGTGAGCGAGGCCCCGGCGTTGGCAGAAGAAATCGGAAAACTGCCCGGTATTTCCCTGCAGGGACTGATGACCATAGCCCCTTACGTGGAGAATCCGGAAGAAAACAGAGAAATTTTTGCAAAACTTCGACAATTGGCTGTTGACATCTCGGGGAAAAACATTGATAATGTTACTATGAGTGTGTTGTCCATGGGTATGACCGGTGATTACGTTGTTGCCGTCGAGGAGGGCGCAACCTACGTGAGGGTTGGAACCGGAATTTTTGGAGAACGCAATTATCAGATTTCCTAAAAAGAGCATGGAAACTGAGAGGTAAAGGAGATAGTGTCATGGGTGTAATGGATAAGTTTTTGAATTACATGAAACTGAATGAAAATGATGACGAGTATTACGATAATGATTATATTGACGATGACGAGCCCGAAGAGGCTGCGCCTGCGCCTAAGAAGTCTTTTGTCAGCAAGGCCGTAGCTCCCGAAGAGGACTACGATCCCGAACCGGCACCCGTGCGCAAACCCGTTTCCCGTCCTGCGTCAACGGCAAATAAGATCACTCCCCTTCATTCAGGAGGAAGAAAGTCTTCCGCAGCCGGCATGGAAGTATGCGTGATCAAGCCTGCCAGCTTTGAAGATGCCAGAGAAATTACGGAGACCCTTCTTAAGAATCGTACAATTGTCATGAATCTGGAAGGCCTTGACGTGGAAGTGGCACAGAGAATCCTGGATTTTACTTCCGGTTCCTGCTTTGCAATCAATGGAAATCTTCAGAAGATTTCCATGTACATCTTCATCATCACGCCCGCAAGCGTGGATATTTCCGGAGATTTTCAGAATATTTTAGGCGGATTTGATGCTTCAACCTTAAATACCGTATTGTAATTGAAACTGGATCATTGGAACGGAAAGCTTCCCGGTGCTTTGTCGGGAAGCTTTTATTGATTTAAGCGGAGGAAATGAACTTGGCACAGAGATTAAACGTAACTTATAACAGAAAGCCCTGCTATGACATTGTATTTTCCACGGGTTGGGAAGATCTCACCGAAGAACTGGCGGAGATGGAACTAAAGGAGAGAAGGATCTGCGTTATTACGGATTCCAACGTGGATCCCCTGTATGGGGAGGAGATGCTTAAGCTCCTGGAAAAGGTCTGCAAAAAGGCAGTGAAATTTACCTTTACCGCAGGCGAAGAGCAAAAAAACCTCGATACCGTAAAAGAGGCGTATCGCTTCCTGATCGGGGAAGGCCTTGACCGCAAGGATCTTCTTGTGGCACTAGGCGGCGGCGTGGTTGGCGACCTTACGGGATTTGTGGCTGCAACCTATTTGCGCGGAATTGATTTTATTCAGGTCCCCACGACGCTTCTGGCACAGGCAGACAGCTCCGTTGGCGGAAAGACCGGGGTTGATTTTGACGGATACAAGAACATGGTTGGGGCGTTCAAGATGCCTAGACTTGTTTACATGAATTTTGACGTGCTGAAAACCCTGGATGACAGGCAGTATTTTGCAGGCTTTGCCGAGATCATGAAGTATGGATTGATCAAAGACGCGGAGTTTTATGCCTGGCTGATCGAAAACATGTATGAGATCTGCGAGCGCGACGTGAACGTGCTTTCCGAGATGTTGATGCGAAGCTGCACCATCAAGAAGCTGGTAGTGGAAAAGGATCCCACGGAGCAGGGGGAGAGAGCCATATTGAATCTGGGCCATACCATCGGGCATGCCATTGAGAAGGCAAAGAATTTTCAGTTGCTCCACGGGGAATGCGTTGCCCTTGGAACCGTTGCGGCTGCTTACGTATCCTGGAAAAAGGAAATGCTTTCCATGGAAGAATATTATGAGATCCGAGACATGTTTGTTCCTTTCTGTCTGCCTATCAGCATAGACGGGATCGTTCCGGAGGAAATCCTGAAGCTTACAAAGTCCGATAAGAAAAAGCAGGGTGATTCCATCAAATTTATACTGCTGAAAAAGATTGGCAAAGCAGTGATCGATACTACCGTGACGGATGAAGAGATCCTTGCGGCCGTAAAAGAAATTTATTTTGATGATGAGGCAAATGACTGATGAAAAAAATCTTTGCAAAAAAAGGAACGTGGCTTGCGCTGGATTTTCTGCTGGCGGGCATATTGATCTTTCTTGACCAGTTTACCAAGAGCCTGGCCGTGGAAAAATTAAAAGGAAATTCCGCTTACGTGATCCTTCAGGGCATTTTTGAATTGGATTACGTTGAGAACAGCGGGTCTGCATTCGGACTAAATCAGGGAAGAAGGGTCTTTCTTCTTGCAGTCGGCGTGATCTTTACCATTGTCATGCTGTACGTGATCTTGAAAACGCCGGCAAAAAAGCGCCTGCTACCCGTTCACCTTGTGGCCACGGGAATCATTGCAGGCGGCGTTGGAAACGTGATCGACAGATTCAGGCTTGGCTACGTGATTGATTTCTTTTCCTTTGTGTTGATCCATTTTCCGGTCTTTAACGTGGCGGACGTATACATCGTTATTTCTACCATTGCCATGGCGATCCTATTGATCTTTGTCTATCAGGAGGAGGAAATGGAGTTCCTTTGGAAAAAGTAGGCCGCACGCCATAAGGAGATTTTACCGTGGAAGAAATGGAATTGGTGATACCGGAAGAATATGAGGATTGCCGGTTGGATAAATGCGTCAGTGAGCTAATGGGGGAAAAGCTTTCGAGAAGTGCCATTCAAAAGCTCATCAAAAACGGCGA
>ONSO01000064.1 GCA_900320485.1 uncultured Lachnospiraceae bacterium
GCCAATATTAATCCCCGAAGTATATACGGGTGCAGTAACATTTCTATCGAGTTCCTTCCTTTCGAGATCCTTTCTCGCCTCGTCAAACAAATTATTTTCTGTGATTATATACATAAATACATGAAGATATTGCCGATCAACTTCATTCTTGATTAACAATAACATCGAATTTATCTTTTCTTTCTCGTCAATCATGTAAATTCGACAATTATCATATTGGCGTAGTTGATACTTAAAATGCTTCAGGTTATATCTTCGAACATATTCTTGGTCATCACTTTTAACTACTAGTTTCACACTATAGTCAATCATTGGTCGCAAAGTACGCTTTAGAGATTCACAATGTTCTTGCTTATATAACAGCGACATTTCCAAGACATCACCTTGAAACTCATGCACCGTGCCCTCTTCATCAATAAAAGCCATTGGCACATCATACAGTTTTATGGAATTCGTATTTGCCGTAATACCATACCTTTGTGCTCGCATGGTGTTATTCACCTCCGTATCCCACCGTAAAGGTATTGCATTGCGAAACACCTCCTGAAATCTTTTCTCAAACATTTCTGTGTTCATCTCTTTTCCTCCGCTCCATCATTTACGAATCAGTCTGACCAGATATGCTTCAACCCCATGCTCTGCAGTTTTCGAACCTACGCAAAATGCTTCCACAAAAACAACCATGTTCTGTTTCCTTTCACTTACGGGAAACACCACAATCATCATGTTTCGTTTTCTTAACTGATATACAAGCAAAATGTCGATTAAGATGGGGATCGTTCTTAGAATCCTGCAGCTGAACTCTAAACACTTATCTGTCCGCGAATACTAGGGTTCTTCACTATCCAATTCTGCATCTTCGGCACTTTTTGCTTCATCATTTGGTATGATTTCAAGGATATCATCAACCGAGCAATGAAATAAGGCGCAGATCTTCCCAATGCTTTCCATGGAAAGTGGTTCTTCCTTGCCCATCTTCGCCACTACATTGGAACTAATCTGCGCCTGCGTGATCAAATCCGTCCTCTTCATCTTCTTGTCAATTAAGAGTTTCCACAATCAATCGTAACTAACTTTCATCCTATACCTCTGCTTATCATTCCAGCCTTTGGAGCTGATACAAACATAAACACATTTACAGGATGTAGGATACCATATTATCTACTAAATGTCCATAAATTTTCCTTTTCTGCGCAACGCAATATCATCTTCTCGTGATATTATATCATTTTATCTACACTTTTCTGTTTTTTCTGGAATTGGATTCCTCTCCCCTCGGTTATCGACTATCGTGCATTAACTGAATTTATTACCAATTATCCCAATAATCCTCTGCATCGCTACCATCAGGCATGCATCCTTCCCAATCATCCAAGAAATCTTCCAGGTCATCATAATCATCACAATCAGGCATGTCCATCCCCCTGCCGGCTTTTGACGTGCTTGACTTCTTTTTACCATAGGGCGATGAACTACTTGTAATCGTGCTACCATTGCTCTTCTTTTGTGTAGTCGAGCTTCCATAACTCCCATAAGAGTTATTACCATATGACGAAGAACCATTCTTGGGATGGTTTTGTTCGTAAATCATAATGGCTTTATATGACTCACTGTGAACGGTGCAGTATCCACTTGCATCCCATGGAGCATTATGGCATCCGGGATAATCGCACTGATTCATGTCAATTACCACGAAAATAAACAGAATTGCAACAATAACTCCAATTGCCCCCAATGTAGCCTTATCTGAATCTGACATAACAAATCCTCCCTTCCCAATTTTAATTCCTGCTAATCCCAAATCTGCGCAATCTTTGCCAAAAGATCCAGTACTCCGAGAATGATGAAAGCCAGGATCCACCAGTCAAACAAACCGCTTCCAAATCCAGTTGGACGACCGTGCTCGGATCTCCACTCATCCATGCTCGAATACTCCTCAGGAAATACCCTGTTCATATCCCAATCATCATTGTAATTGTCTCCCATGGTTCATCCTCCTTTCTGCAAAGGTTATCGCAACAAAAAATCTGAAGTAATGAAGTTTTTGTTGCAATAAGTTTTTCATTTAAGGTACACTTTTTGTTCTTAATCCTAGCCTACCACATTTTAAGTACGATAAACCCGACTTCAAAGTCATCGTATCGCCTCATCCAAATCTGGGCAACAAAAAAAGGGAGCCCCGCCTCCGTGATCTATGTTTGGATCACCTTCTGCCAACGCAATGGTTGGCACGGCAAGTATCACCATCAAACAAGCGACAATCCAACTTCTTGTCTTTTTGAACGTCAAACCCTCCATTTTTACAAAAAAAAGAACACGGTATAAACCGTGCTCTCATTTCTTCATATACGCTTGCTTATGCGATGACTAACATTTCATTCATTATCTCTTTTATCTTATCAACCGATAGAATTTCTCATTTCTTCCATAACACGACACATAGTCTCCACTCCCTTCTCGTCTTGCTTGAAGTATCTCACCTTATCTGCTAACTGTTTATAGTGCATTTCATCTGGGTCAGTGCAGAAAAAGTCATGCATCAATCTTCCTAACTCCGTTGCATTATTTTTAGCTTCCCCATTCACGTAAATAATATGTTCTCCATCGTTAAAATTCTCGCCCGTATTGGTAATTTGCCTTTCTACAATATATATCGGCAGCTTTCCTCCAATCACATCTCTTTCCGTAATAAAAATCACATATGATTCCGGAAGATCTGAAAAATCATCTCCATGCCTTAGCAGCCTTGAATCTATGATACTGGAGTGATACCTTGCACGTCTTCGATCCCCAGTGTTTTCTCCAGATAATACTGATACCTTCAAAATTATATGTCTCCTTCATCTTTACCTCCTTTGTGTAGTCATTGCGTGACTAATGCCATTAGACATAGTCAGTGCTACATGTCAAGGTAAAAAAATGATTTCTGGGCATTTCTGCTCTCAGAAACCATTTTTCAATCCATACTTCTTGTTTATCGGCAAACAGATTTTTCAACACGAATACAGGGCAAAAAAAACATGCCGGAACACCTTATTTTATAAGGTTTCCGGCACTTTTTGAAAAATCGGAGTGGCGGGATTCGAACTCGCGACCTCCGCCTCCCTAAGACGGCGCTCTAACCAAGCTGAGCCACACCCCGAAGCACAATTGGTATTATAGCAAGCATTCAGTGAAAAAGCAAGGGGTTTTTCAACTTTTTTTACTTTTTTCTTTTTTGCCAATTTTTCGTGCAATTTAGCATATTCTTTTCGGCAAATTTGCCGAAAGTGAAATGAGCTTTAAGCGTTTTCCAATATGGCCTGGAGGAACTTCCAGGTCCGCTGTACGGAGGAAACGCTAAGGCTCTCTTCCGTCGTGTGAATGTTTTTCATGTTGGGGCCGATGGAGACACAGTCAAGATCAGGGATCTTGCTCATGAACAGGCCACACTCCAGGCCAGCGTGGATGGCAACGATCTGAGGATCCTCTCCGAACATGTCCTGATAGATCTCGGTCATGCTGTCGCGAAGGGGCGAATCCACGCGGTATTTCCAACCGGGATACTCTCCTCTGGAGCGGTATTTTGCACCGGCAAGTCTGCCGATGGCAAAGAGTCTCTTGATCAATGCGTCCTTGGCGCTTTCCACGGAGCTTCTTACGGAGAAGCTGGCAAGAAGGTAGGCGTCGTGGAGGACGGTTTTCTGCTTCAATACGCCAAAGTTCAGGGAGGTCTCTACAAGGCCGTCAATGTCGGAGCTCATGGCTTGTACGCCGTTGGGAAGGCTGCACAGGAACAGGCCGATCTTACGGGTGTCTGCCATGGTAAATACTTCGTATTCTTTGTCCTGCTTCTCGGAGAATTTCCATTTCAGGTCAAATCCGGGATCACGGGTGGCAAGTTCGTCCTTTAAGATCCCGCGCATTTTATTCAGCAGGTTGTGGATGCCGTCCTTGCGGTAGGAGATCTGCTCTCCCTTTTCGTTCTTTTCCTCCGTAAAGATAAACTTTGCGGTGGTCTCGCGGGCAATGGCGTTGTCAGCCTGACCGCCCCTTACGCTAAGGAGTCTTACGGGGTAGACTCTGGTCAGCTCTTCCAGAAGTCTTCCGAAGATCTGGTTGGAATTACCGCGTTCCTTATGGATCTCAGTGCCGGAATGGCCGCCCTGAAGGCCGGTAATGGTGATCTCCAGCTCTTTTCCGGTAACGGTTTCCGCCTTGGCATTCCATTCAAAGTCAATCCTTGCACCGCCGGCACAGCCTACGGTGAAAACGCCTTCTTCCTCGGAATCAACGTTGATCATGCGCCTGCCCTTCAGTACCGAAAGGTCGATGCCTCTGGCGCCATCCATGCCGGTCTCTTCATCAGAAGTAATGACTACCTCGATGCGGGGATGGGCAATGGTTTCGGAATCCAGAATGGCAAGGGCATAAGCCACGGCAATGCCGTCATCTCCGCCAAGGCTGGTTCCCGCTGCAATGACGTAGTCTCCCATCACGCGAAGGACAAGGCCGTCGGTCTTCATGTCCAGGGGGCATTCCGGCGTCTTTACGGCTACCATGTCCATGTGGCCCTGAAGGATGATGGGTTCATGATCTTCATAGCCGGGCGTGGCCTCTTTGATGATGATGACGTTATTCAGTGCATCCTGATAACATTCTAAGTTTCTCTCGCGGGCAAAGTCCACGAGATAGTTGCTGATCTTCTTTGTATTTCCGGATCCTCTGGGGATCTGGCTGATCTCTTCAAAAAATGAAAATACCTCTTTGGGTTCTACTTCTGCCAAAGCACTCATATCATAACTTCCTTCCCATCTTTGATCTGGCTGCGTTCGCCGTTTTTCCTTTGTGACGCGCGCATTAAGCCTCTACTTCGTTCTGCTGGGCTACAAGGTATTCCGCGCCATACTTCTTCCTGAGGGCAGGTTTCTCGATCTTTCCGGTGGCATTTCTGGGCACGTCCGCAAAGATGATCTTCTTCGGTCTCTTGTATCTGGGCAGGCCCTTGCAGTACTCTTCGATCTCAGCCTCGGTGCAGGTCATGCCTTCCTTGATCTGGATAATGGCACCGGTGATCTCGCCAAGACGCTTGTCCGGAAGTCCGATAACTGCCACGTCGCTGACTTTATCATAGGCACTTAAGAAGTTCTCGATCTGTACGGGGTAGATGTTCTCACCGCCGCTGACAATGACGTCCTTCTTTCTGTCTACAAGGAAGATGAAACCGTCCTCGTCCTGCATGGCCATGTCACCGGTATAGAGCCAGCCGTCCTTTAAGGTCTCTGCGGTGGCCTTGGGGTCGTTGTAGTAGCAGGTCATGACGCCGGGGCCCTTTACGCAAAGCTCTCCAACGCCGCCCTGGGGTACTGCCACGCCGTTTTCGTCTACGATCTTACACTTCCAGCGATAACCGGGTATGCCGATGGCGCCTACCTTGTGGATGTTCTCGATGCCAAGATGTACGCAGCCGGGGCCGGTGGACTCGGACAGACCGTAGTTCGTGTCGTACATGTGGTTCGGGAAGTATGGGGGAACGGGCTGTGCGCCGATGTGCATCAGTCTCCATTGGTCCAGCTGGTAATCGGAAAGCTTAACGTCGCCGCGATCCAGAGCCTCAAGGATGTCCTGCGCCCAGGGTACCAGGAGCCATACAATGGTGCAGTGCTCCTTGGATACGGCATCCAGGATGATCTCAGGGGAGGTTCCCTTAAGGAGTACGGCCTTGCTTCCCGCGCAAAGGCTTCCCATCCAGTGGAATTTCGCGCCCGTGTGGTACAGGGGCGGAATGCAAAGGAATACGTCGTCACGGCCGGTGAGATGGTGCTTCTGCTCCATCTGGGCAGCCTGGGTCAGGCTCTCGTGATTATGCAGGATCGCCTTGGGGAACCCCGTGGTTCCTGAGGAGAAATAAATGGCTGCGTCATCCTCTTCCTCAAGGCGGATAAGAGGCGCCTGGCTGGAGCAATCTGCCACAAGCTCGCGGTAGCTCTCTGCGAAAGTGGGACAGCCGTCACCAACGTAAATGAGGAGCCTTCCCTTTGAGAGCTTCTCCTCGATGGATTCGATACGGCCGATGAATTCCGGTCCGAAGAACAATACGTGAACCTCCGCAAGGTCGGCACAGTACTGGATCTCGTCCGCTGCAAAACGGAAGTTAAAAGGCACGGCAATGGCACCGGTCTTCAGGATTCCGAAGTAAATGGGAAGCCACTCCAGACAGTTAAACATAAGGATTGCAACCCTGTCACCCTTTTGGATGCCGCGGGACAGCAGCATGTTGGCCACGCGATTCGCCTTCTCGTCAAAAATGCTCCAGGTAATCTCCCTGCGATATGGCGTCGCGGACGTGGGCTGAACCAAGTCATACTCCTTCCACGTAGTCTTTCTCGTGTCGGGCATGCTGGGATTTAACTCCACCAGCGCCACCTCATCCCCATACAACTTATGATTTCGTTCCAATAAGTCCGTAACCGGCATTTCTCCATCCTCCGCTTTTCAAAGATATTGTTAGGGGACACTCTAAGGTTTTCCAAGCCCCCTCTAACATGTCTTAGAATTTTTTGCTTTAAACTACAACACTTTAAAGCACACACATTATTAAAGTATCACAAATACCCCTAAATGTCAAATTCTCCGCGAACTTCCGCAAAATCCCCCAGTGCCCCTCCAGGTACTCCCCGCTACGCTGAACCCATAGCGCGAGCGTGCCTGAGAGGGCCATCCAAGTTCATAACCCCGAGACACGCAAAAACCCCGCAGGGAGTACCTGCGGGGCTCGGATTTCCTTTATTAGGCAAGGTGTCCTTTGGCCTTGATGACTTCAATAACGGAGTCTACGTACTTCTCGCAGATCTCGTTGCTCTCCGCTTCTACCATGACGCGGATCACGGGCTCGGTACCGCTCTCGCGAACCAGGATGCGTCCGGTGTCGCCAAGCTCGTCGGAAACCTTCTTAACGGCTGCCTGTACGTCAGGATCGTTCTGCGCGTCGGGCTTACTCTTAACGCGAACGTTCTTCAGTACCTGAGGATAGAATACCACGGGAGCTGCCAGCTCACTCATGGGCTTCTGCTTAGCAAGCATTACCTCCATCAGCTTCAGGCTCGTTACAATGCCGTCGCCGGTGGTCTCATACTTCAGGAAGATGGTGTGACCGCTCTGCTCACCGCCGAGACGGTTGCCGGTCTGTACCATGTTCTCATATACGTACTTGTCACCAACCTTGGTCTTCTCGTACTCGATGCCAACCTTGTCAAGCGCCTTGTAGAGACCGAAGTTGCTCATGATGGTAGTCACGACCTTGTTGTTGAGAAGCTTTCCGCGCTCCTTCATGTAGAGGCCGTAGATATAGAGTACGTGGTCGCCGGTGACAACGTTGCCCTTCTCGTCTACGCAAAGGCATCTGTCAGCATCTCCGTCATATGCAAAGCCTACGTCCAGACCATTCTCCACTACGAATTTCTGTAAATGCTCGATGTGGGTACTGCCACAGTCGGTGTTGATGTTGTATCCGTCAGGCTTGTCGTTTATGACGTAGAGCTTTGCGCCCAGTGCCTCGAATACGCCGCGGGCGATCTGGAAGGATGCGCCGTTTGCGCAGTCCAGACCTACCTTAACGCCCTTGAAGCTGTACTTGGACAGGGAGATCAGGAAGCCAATATAACGGTTTCTGCCTGCAACGTAGTCTACGGTGCGTCCGATCTCATTTCTCTCAGCTACGGGAACGTCAATCTTGCCGTCGATGTAGTCCTCAACCTTCAAAATGGTCTCCTCATCCATCTTCTCGCCGTTACCGTTCAGCAGCTTAATGCCGTTGTCGTAGTAAGGGTTATGGGATGCGGAGATCATGATGCCACAGTCAAAATCATCTACTCTGGTGATGTATGCAACGGAGGGAGTCGTGGTTACGTGCATGATGTAGGCATCTGCACCGCTGGCCATCAGACCGGTACAAAGCGCGTACTCAAACATGTAGCTGGATCTTCTCGTGTCCTTACCGATCACGACCTTTGCCTTCTTGCCCTCTCTTGCGCCATAATACCAGCCGAGGAATCGGCCGATCTTCACTGCATGTTCAAACGTCAGATCCTTATTTGCTTCGCCGCGGAAGCCGTCAGTGCCGAAATACTTACCCATGATTACAGTCTCTCCTTTCTCTCAATGTCCAGGAAATACTTGTAAGTGTCAACGGTGAGCTCGCCGCAGGCTGCCTCGTCTACTGCAAGAATGGCTGCGTTGTGCATCTGCAGTGCGGAGCAGGTCCACTTCTGGGATACGCCGCCCTCTACGGTTGCAGCAAGGGCTCTTGCCTTGTTGTGGCCGTTGATGAGGATCAGAACCTCCTTGGAGTCGGTAACGGTGCCAACGCCTACGGAAAGGGCCTTTGCGGGTACCTTCTCGGGGTCTCCTCCAAAGAAACGGCTGTTAACGATTCTGGTATCGGTGGTCAGGTCTCTGACGCCGGTACGGGATGCAAGGCTGGTGTAAGGCTCATTGAATGCAATGTGGCCGTCAACACCGATGCCGCCCATGAAGAGGTCGATTCCGCCGTAGGAAGCGATCTTCTCTTCGTATCTTGCGCACTCTCCCTCGGGATCGTCGGTCATGCCGTTTAAGATGTTGACGTTCTCGGGCTTCATGTCAACCAGATGGTTGAAGAAGTTGTCGTGCATGAAGTACCAATAGCTCTGATCATGCTCGTGAGGAAGTCCAAGGTACTCATCCATGTTGAAGGTTACCACGTTGGCAAAGGAAACTTCGCCGGCCTTGTTCATTCTTGCCAGCTCCTTGTAAACGCCAATGGGTGAAGAACCGGTGGGCAGTCCCAGTACGAAGGGACGAGCCTCCTTATGTCCGTTGATCTTTGCAGCAATGTAATTTGCCGCCCACTTACACATCTTATCGTAATTATCCTGAATCACAACTCTCATTGTTTCAAATCTCCCTAATCAACTATGCTTTATGAAATTGTATTGTTCCAATATGGTCCGCCGGGCTTTTTGCGCCGGAGCGGTTTAGTTCTTCTCGACGATCTCTCCGCTGTTCTTATAGATGCTGTTAGCGGGTACAACACCTCTCACGCAGGACGTGGGATATACGTTACTGTTTCTGCCGATCACGGTGCCGGGATTGCAGACTGCGTTACATCCAACCTCTACGTGATCACCTAACATGGCGCCGAATTTTTTCATGCCGGTCTCCATCTTTTCCGTACCGTTGTGTACGACAACAAGCTGCTTGTCGCTCTTAACGTTGGAGGTAATGGAACCTGCTCCCATGTGGCTGTAGTAGCCAAGAATGCTGTCGCCTACGTAGTTGTAGTGAGGCGTCTGCACGTGGTCAAACAGGATCACGTTCTTAAGCTCTACAGAGTTACCAACCACGCAGTTCGCGCCAACAAGGGCTGATCCTCTGATGAACGCGCCGTGTCTTACTTCCGTCTCGGGTCCGATGATGCAGGGTGCACCAAGATATGCGGAAGGGAAAACGGTTGCGGTCTTGTGGACCCAAACATTCTCGGAAACCTCTTCATAATCCTCTCCCAGGGTCTTTCCAAGAGCCAGGATCATGTCCTTAATGCCCTTCAGGGCTTCCCAAGGGTAAGTAAACTGGGAAAGATAATCCTTTGCAAGCGTATGATCAAGGTCATACAAATCTTTAATCGTATACATAAAAACTCCTTGCCCTAATAAAATATTCTTTTTTGGCATCGGAAGAACCTCTGTTACAGTTTTCATTCTGTTTTTTGCTTTCTTCCTTACGACCTGCCAAAAAGAACCGTCCCCGTTGGCACGTGTTCATGGCCGTGGCAGCATCCGCCGAGTCTTTCGATAACTGCCATTCCTCGTCAACCAATTACGGTCCAGGCGCTAATGATCCCTTCGTTCTCCTTTCGGAAAAGACCATTTTATCTATGGATACGTCGGGACGTTACTCCCGACGACATTCCCAAGTCACCATTCTATTAACAGACGCAAAAATTGTCAAGGAGAAAAAGAATTATGGCAATTTTTGCGCATTAGGCTTCCGCCCGAGTTTCCTACAGATGCTGTTTTAATCTGGCAGTCACTCCCTCCAGCTGGAGATTTCGGTTTCCGGTAAAGTAGTACCTACTGCCATTATGGTCAATGCGGCCGGCATGCCAGGATTCGATATTTGCCGGGCCCTTTCCGTCGTTATACAGAAGCTCTACGCTTCGGCCACAGGTCAGCTCCTCATTTTCCAGCCAATAGCGGCCGTTGGCGCCAAGGCGAAGCCTTCCCTCGAGCACTACCTGGGCATTTAAGCGCTTTACCTGATAATATGCTTCTTCCAGTTCATGGCAGAACCTATCCAGCTGCTCCTGAACGTACAAGGTCTCGGACGTGGGAACAAGATCCGGAACGTATACCTGCTCCTGGTCCAAATACTTTGTCATCTGGAAAAAATCTTCAATCTGCTCCTGCAAATATCCTACGGACTGTAACCACTGCTCATATTTCAGCATCTCGTATCCCCCTTTTGTTTATCACAATCTTTGCAATACCCCTTGCACCGTACCCCGCGGTGCGTTCTCTACACAAGGCATCTTCCCGATTTCCTTCGCTTCGCTCAGGATTCCGCGCTTCGCACGAATCGGGCCCCTCCTTTGTGTTATTTTATCACGTTTTTTCCCTCTTGGATAGAAAAACTTTCCCCGAACGCAAAAAACCTGTCGGAATTTGTCCCGACAGGTTCTTACGTCCGTTTGTACGTCTATTTGTTATACAGGTCTCTCTTGTCAATGACTCTCTTGGCCTTGCCTTCGCTTCTGGGTAAGGTCATGGGTTCAACAACCTTTACCTGTACGAGGATGCCCAGCATGTTCTTGAGACCGTGTACGATCTTCTTCTCGCGGTCTGCCACGTTCAGTGCGGGATCCTGAGTCATTTCAGGCGTCAGCTCTACCTGAACCTCGATGGTATCGTTGTTACCTATGCGGTCAACGACGATCTGATAGTTTGCCTGATAGCCCTGATTTAACAGAACTGCCTCGATCTGGGAAGGCCATACGTTGACGCCCTTGACTACCATCATGTCGTCGCTTCTGCCCATGGGCTTGTGCATGCGGATATGGGTACGGCCACAGGAGCACTTTTCACGGGTCAGATAGCAGAGGTCTCTGGTGCGGTAACGAAGCAGCGGGAATGCCTTCTTCGTAATGCAAGAGAATACCAGCTCGCCCACTTCGCCCTCGGGAAGTACTTCACCCGTCTCGGGATTGATGATCTCGGGGATGAAATGATCCTCCTGTACGTGCATGCCCTTCTGCTCCTCACATTCAAAGGATACGCCGGGGCCGGAGATTTCGGTCAGGCCATAGATGTCATAGGCCTTAATGCCAAGGGTCTCCTCGATGTTGCGGCGCATTTCCTCGGTCCAGGGCTCTGCGCCGAAAATACCGGCCTTTAACTTGATCTTGTCCTTCAATCCCTTTGCCACAATGGTCTCGCCTAAGTTAGCTGCGTAGGAAGGGGTACAGCAAAGGATCGTGGAACCAAGATCCTGCATAAACTGAAGCTGGCGCTCCGTATTTCCGGAGGACATGGGAAGGGTCAGGCACCCAACCTTATGGGAACCGCCGTTTAATCCGGGGCCGCCGGTAAACAAACCGTAGCCATAGCATACGTGTACCACGTCTTCCTTGGTGCCGCCTGCTGCCATAATGGCTCTTGCACAGCAGCTCTCCCATATGTCCAGGTCCTCCTGGGTATAGAAAGCTACCACGCGCCGTCCCGTGGTACCGCTGGTGGACTGGATGCGCACGCACTCGGAAAGGGGCACGCCAAGAAGTCCGTAAGGATACTGGTCTCTTAAGTCATCCTTGTTGATGAAAGGAAGCTTATGCAGGTCCTCAATGCCATGGACGTCCTCAGGCTTTACGCCTGCCTCGTCCATCTTGTCACGGTAAAACTTTACGTGATCGTACACGTACTTTACCTGTTCTACCAGGCGCTCGCTCTGGAGAGCCTTAAGTTGCTCCACGGGCATGGTCTCAATTTCGGGCTGAAAGTAATTTCCCATTGGTCTGTTCTCCTTCGTTTTTGTTTATGTCTTAGCCTCTTCCCAGCAGGAATGCCTTCTGATTCAGTTCCAGGAATTTTGCGGGAACGCACTCTTCAATGGCCTTCTGCCACTTCTCCACGGGGATCTCATCAAAGTAACGGGAAAGTCGTCCCATGAGGACGATGTTGACTGCCTTGGAGGAACCTGCCTGTTCCGCAAGGGAAAGGCAATCCATGGCGTCAACCTGCACGCCGAGGGCTTCCATCTTTGCAACCAGATCCTCGGGATACTTTGCCGCACCCGTGATGACGGGCATGGGATCGATCTCCTGCGTATTGACCACAATGCGTCCGTCTGCCTTTAAGTATTCCAGATACCTTGCCGCCTCCAGCTTCTCAAAGGAAACAATGAAGTCAGCCTGTCCCTTGTCAATAATGGGGGAATATACCTTCTCCCCGAAACGGACGTAGGTCACGACGCTGCCGCCTCTCTGGCTCATGCCGTGTACCTCGGATACCTTTACGTCGTATCCTTCCGTCAGTAATAAATGTCCCAATAATTTGCTGGCAAGAAGGGAACCCTGTCCGCCAACGCCTACGATCATAATGTTCTTTGTCATTTGGCTCATCCCCTTCCTTACTGGTTTTGCAGTGCGTTAAATTTGCACAGCTGCTTACATACGCCGCATCCAACGCAGAGCGTGGTATCGATGCAGGCCTTGCCGTCCTTGATGCTGATGGCAGGACAGCCAAGGCGCATGCAGCTCTTACAGCCTACGCAGTTCTCGCAGACAACCTTCAGGGGCTTCTCATGCTTTACGTACTTAAGGAGTGCGCAGGGACGTCTTGAAATGATCACGGAAGGTGCCGCTACTGCAAGCTCTTCCTTGATGACGGCGTCGCACTGTGCGAGATCATAGGGATCCACCACGCGCACGCGTTCAAAACCCATGGCTCTGCACAGGGCCTCCAGGTCGATCTTGCCTGCGGGATCGCCCTTGATGTTGTAACCGGTGGTGGGGTTCTGCTGATGTCCCGTCATGCCGGTAATGGAGTTATCCAGAATGATCACGGTGGAATTACTCTGGTTATAAGCAATGTTGGCAAGGCCGGTCATGCCGGAATGCATAAAGGTGGAGTCGCCGATGACGGCTACGGTCTTTCCTTCGCTCTCCGCGCCAAGGGCCTTGTTGAAGCCATGGATGGAGCTGATGGATGCGCCCATGCAAAGGGTCATTTCCATGGCACTTAAGGGCGCGACTGCGCCAAGGGTATAGCATCCAATGTCGCCGAGAACGGTACACTTATTCTTTGCCAGCGTGAAAAACAGGCCTCTGTGAGGGCAGCCTGCGCACATCACGGGAGGTCTTCCGGGGAGACTCTCCTCCAGCTTTCTTGAAGCAGGTACGGATACTCCGAGCTTTTCCGCAATGAGGTTCTGGGAGAACTCGCCCTCCAAGGGGAGTACGTCCTTGCCGGTCACGGTAAGGCCCAACACCTTGCAGTGCTCTTCGATGACGGGATCCAGCTCTTCCACTATGACGAGCTTGTCTACCTTGGCGGCAAAGTCAAGAATCAGCTTCTCCGGCAGGGGATGGATCATGCCGAGCTTTAAGATACAGGCATTCTCACCGAATACCTCTTTTACGTACTGATAACTGGTAGAGGAGGTAATAATTCCAAGCTTGGTATCGCCCATCTCCACGCGGTTTAAGTCCGTGGTCTCAGCAAACTCGATGAGCTTTCTCGTTCTCTCTTCCACGAAGGGATGACGGCGGATGGCGTTTCCGGGCATCATCACGTACTTTGCGATGTTTTTCTCATAAGCCTTTCTCTCGGGAAGAACGCGCTCATGCTCTTCCACCACGCTCTGGGAATGTGCCACTCTGGTGCACATCTTCATGATGACGGGGGTATCAAAGGTCTCAGAGATTTCATAGGCTTTCTTTACAAAGTCCCTTGCTTCTGCAGAGTCCGCGGGCTCCAGCATGGGAACCTTTGCAGCCATGGCGTAATGTCTGGAATCCTGCTCATTCTGAGAGGAATGCATGCCGGGGTCATCTGCCACGCAAATGATCATGCCCGCATTTACGCCGGTATAGGAACAGGTAAACAGGGGGTCAGCCGCCACGTTCAGGCCTACGTGCTTCATGCCGCAAAAGCTTCTCTTGCCGGCAAGGCATGCGCCAAAGGCGACTTCCATGGCTACTTTCTCGTTTGGTGCCCACTCACAATAAATTTCATCATACTTTGCAGCTTCCTCCGTAACTTCCGTACTGGGCGTCCCGGGATAACTGGATACCACGCTGCAGCCTGCCTCGTATAATCCACGGGCAAAGGCCTGATTTCCTAACATTAATCGTTTCATGTCACGTCAATCCTTCCATTTACTCATGTGTGTAAAAAAATCCTTTCTTATCATAGCACCTTTATTTTTAGAAGTAAACATGAAATTTTTAAAATAAGGGCTAGCCAATCCCAAAAAGTTGTGTTATACTATCTCTTGCGTGATTCATGAAATTTGCAGATATAGTTCATTGGTAGAACATCAGCTTCCCAAGCTGAGGAGGCGGGTTCGATTCCCGTTATCTGCTCTAAAGAAGCCTGACCGGGAACCCCGATTAGGTTTTTCTTTTCCAATAGAGGATGCTAATCTATGAGCCGAAGATTAAGAAATCAATACTATGAAGAAAACGAAGGAGTCATTCGGCTGATGCCAAAGAGAAAGCGCGGATTTCTGCGCATCATCTTCAGCCGAATCGGACTTGTGCTGCTTTTGATGCTGGTGCAGCTTTTCATGCTTTATGCCGCTTACAAGTGGTTTGACGACTATTTTCAATGGTTTAACGGTCTGATCTGGATCATCACCATTGCCATGGTCTTTGAACTCTTCAGCAGCGACATGGATTCCACGGGGAAGCTTACCTGGCTTCTTCTCATGTCTCTGTTTCCCGTTCCCGCAGCTCTGCTTTTCCTGTTTACGGAAAATGACGTGGGGCACCGGGCCATCAAGGCGCGGATCAAGGAACTCATTTCCCAGACAAAGAATTCCCTGCCTCAGGATGCAGACGTCTTCAGTCGTCCGGAGCTGGTACGTTCTGCCACGGATGACCTTTGCAGGTATCTGAACCGGAGCGGCTGCTTTCCCATCTACGAGGGTACCGCCGTTACGTATCTTCCCTCCGGCGAGGCAAAATTTGAAGCCCTCCTCGCAGAGCTTGAAAGGGCTGAAAAGTTCATTTTTCTGGAATATTTCATTATCGCCGAAGGCCACGTATGGGGAAAAATCCTGAATATCCTTACAAAAAAAGCGGCGCAGGGCGTGGACGTACGCGTAGTGTATGACGGCATGTGCGAGATTGCGCTCCTCACCGTTGATTATCCAAAGCGCCTGGAGAATCTTGGCATTAAGTGCAAGCCCTTCTCTCCCATTCGCCCCTTCCTGTCCACCCATTACAATTACCGTGATCACCGCAAGATCTTAGTGATCGACGGTAAAGTTGCCTTTAACGGCGGCGTAAATCTCTCTGACGAATACATGAATCTGACGCATCCCTTCGGCCATTGGAAGGACGTGGCCGTGATGCTAAAAGGGCCGGCGGTACAGAGCTTTACGCTGATGTTCTTACAGACCTGGAACATTACGGAAGTCACCCCCGTCTGGGATCCCTTCTTAAAGCCCGCACCGGCCGAGGTCAACGCGGCCGGCTACGTCATGCCCTACTGCGACTGTCCCTTGGACGAATACAAGGTGGGCGAGAACGTATACATGGACATCTTAAACCGTGCCAAAACTTACGTGCACGTCATGACGCCCTATCTCATTTTGGACAATGAATTAGAGCAGTCCCTGAAATTTGCCGCCGAACGCGGAGTGGACGTAAAGCTGATCCTGCCGGGCATTCCCGACAAGAAGTCAGCCTATTCCCTTGCCAAGTCTCATTACAAGTACCTAGTAGAGGCCGGCATCAGGATTTATGAGTATACGCCGGGTTTTGTACACGCGAAGGTGTTTGTGGCCGATGACGAGAAGGCGGTTGTCGGAACCATCAATCTTGACTATCGCAGTCTTTATCATCATTTTGAGTGTGCCACGTATCTTTTCCGTACGCCCTGCATCCGCGACGTGGAATCCGACTTTCAGGCAACTCTCGCCAAGTGCCGCGAAGTCACCCTCGAGACCATTCGCCACGAGCGCCTCTACTACCGCATCCTTGGCCGCCTCCTCAAATTCATTGCCCCCCTCATGTAAGCCCCAAGGCTGACGGAGAAAAGGGCCATTCCCCCCGCAGGTTATGGTTACTCCACGGTAACGCTCTTGGCGAGGTTGCGGGGTTTATCGACGTCCAGGCCCCTTGCAAGGCTTACGTAGTAGCCAAGGAGCTGCAAGGGCACTACGGCGAGACTGGCGGCAAAGTGCTGGTCGATCTGCGGGACAAAGACACTGAAGTTGGCGGTGTCCTCGATGCCGTAGTTGCCATAGGTGGTAAGTCCCATGAGGTAAGCGCCGCGGCTCTTTACCTCTACCATGTTGCTGATCATCTTTTCAAAGAGCTCCTTCTGGGTCAGGACACTGATGACCATGGTGCCCTCCTCAATAAGGGTGATGGTGCCATGCTTTAGCTCACCGGCGGCATAAGCTTCACTGTGTATGTAGCTGATTTCTTTCATCTTCAGGCTTCCCTCGAGGCTGATGGCATAGTCAATGCCTCTTCCGAGGAAAAATACGTCCTTGGCTGCACCGAATTTTGATGAAAACCACTGGATGCGCTCTTTGTCTTCAAGGACTTTCGCAATCTTGCCCGGAATGGTCAAGAGCTCTTCGATCAAGTGTGAATACTCCTCCTGCGTGATCTCTCCCCTCACCTTTGCAAACTGAACGGAAAGAAGATATCCGGCGATGAGCTGGGCACTGTAGGCCTTTGTGGTTGCCACGGCGATCTCCGGGCCTGCCATGGTGTAAAATACGTTGTCTGCCTCCCTTGCGATGGTAGAACCGATGACGTTGACGATTCCCAGAGTCTTAATACCCTTGTCCTTTGCAAGGCGCAGGGCCGCCAGGGAATCCGCGGTCTCCCCGGACTGGCTGATGATGACGACAAGATCTTTTTCGTTCAGCAGGGGATTGCGATAGCGGAACTCTGATGCAAACTCTACTCTTACGGGAATCTTCGCCAGATCCTCCATAACGTACTGGGCCACGACGCCCACGTGATAAGCGCTGCCGCAGGCGACAATATGAATCTGGTGAATGTCGCGGATCTCCTCCTCGGAGAGACCAACCTCGCTAAGGTCAATGGCACCGTTTTTGATGACGGAATTCAGGGTATCCTGTACGGCCTTGGGCTGTTCATGGATCTCCTTGATCATAAAGTGCTCGAAACCGCCTTTTTCCGCGGCTTCCGCATCCCAGGTGATCTCCGTCAATTCCTTCTCGATCACGTCGCCGTCAAGGTTAAAGAAGGTCACTTCTCCCGCCTTCACCCTTGCCATTTCCAGGTTTCCGATATAGTAAACGTTTCTGGCATATTTCAAAATGGCGGGAACGTCGGATGCCACAAAGGATTCGCCGTCAGCCACGCCAAGGATCATGGGGCTGTCCTTGCGGGCCACGTAGATCTCTCCGGGATAATCCTTGAACATCACGGCCAGTGCATAGGATCCGCGCACTCTTACCATGGTTTTTGCAATGGCGTCAATGGGGCCCATGCCATATTTTTTATAATAATAATCTACGTACTTCACCAGTACCTCAGTGTCCGTCTGGGAGTAGAACTTGTAGCCCTTACGGATCAGCTTCTCTCGGATTTCCTGATAGTTTTCGATGATGCCGTTGTGTACGGCTACCACGTTGACGTCATCTCCGCTTACGTGGGGATGCGCGTTGATCTCAGAAGGCTCCCCGTGGGTTGCCCATCTGGTATGGCCAATGCCGCAGCATCCGGGCACGCTGTGACCTTCATTGGTCTTTTCGGAAAGAATCTTAAGCCTGCCTTTTGCCTTTACGATCTCCGCCTGGTTTTCACCGTCACGCACTACGATTCCTGCGGAATCATATCCTCTGTACTCCAGTTTTGACAGTCCGTCCAGCAAAATGGGGGCTGCCTGTCTTTCTCCCACATATCCAACTATTCCACACATAAACCCTAACCTCCGTCGCAAAATATTTGCAAAAAAGCAAAAGAAGCCCAAGCCCCATGAGGGCCGGACTTCTTTGTCCAATCAAACCTTATTCGGTTAACCAAAGGCAAGACGGGCGCCCCTTGCGCCTCCTGCCTGATCATTTCTGCTTAAGCGATCTTGCTCTTTGCAA
>ONSO01000035.1 GCA_900320485.1 uncultured Lachnospiraceae bacterium
ATCACCGCCATTTTGGCACTGGTTGCAGGCGGCTATTTCGTATTCCGGCGCACCAGCGGTCAGGACTACCTGACGGCCGCATCCAATTTCTTTAACGGCGAAGCGTCCAGGTGGATCCCCATTTGGGGCTGGATGAAGGGCTTTTGCAGAATGGCGGTTGACGGAAACCTTGGGATGGCCCTTTTGTTCCTGGCACTTCTGGTGGCCGGCGGCGCGCTCCTTGTCTGGATCATGTGGAGCCTCAAGGTAGACTTTTACGAGGACGCCATGGCAAAATCCGAGGAAGTTGCGGAGCTGATGGAAGCCGCAAGAAACAGCAGCAGCGGCATGGCCGTCAGGAGAAAGAAGGACAGGAGCGAGAAGCTTCGCAGGGACGGCATTAAGCACGGGAGAGGCGCCAGCGTGTTCTTCTTCAAGAACGTGTACAACAGATTCCGCTTTGCGCATTTTGGGATCTTTTCCAAGACCATGGAGTTTTACCTGTTTGTAGCCGTGGCGGCAGGCCTGGTATGCAGGTTTGCCATCAAGACCGGCAACGTACTGATTCTTGTTGCGGTCTTTGGCGTGATCACCTTCTTCCGCTCCATGGGAAATGCCCTGGAGGCGGACACGAAAATGGCTTATTTCATGATGATCCCCGAGAGCACCTGGATGAAGATGTTCTACTCCCTGATGGCAGGCATGGCGGAGACGGCGCTGGACCTTTCCGTTCCCATGGTCGTCGGAGCCCTGATCATGGGTGCAAACCCCTTGGAAGCACTGGTCTGGGTATTGGCGCTCCTGTCCGTTTACTTCTTCTCCGTGACCGTTGGAACCTTCATCGGAGTTTCCGTGCCGACAAGCGCGGGGCAGATGGTAAAGCAGTTTGCGCAGATTTTGTTCATCTACTTTGGACTGCTTCCCGACGTTATCATCCTCGCCTTTGGCGTGGCAACAAAGCACCTTGTCCTTGGCATCGCGGGAGCGCTTGGCTGCAATATCGTTTTGGGACTGATCTTCTTTTCGCTGGCTTCCCTGTTTTTGGAAATACGTGGTAAAGTAAAGGGCCCTGCGGAAATGTTCCGCGGGGCTTTTCTTTTCCTAAGGGAGAATCTAAATCAGTTGCGGGGATTGCGAAAATCGGGAATTTGGGATATGATAAGCTCATAAAAAGAAACGGGAGGAAGGATACGTGAGTAAAATTGGAATTTTCTTTGCGGAAGGTTTTGAGGAGATAGAGGCCCTGACGGTGGTTGACGTATGCAGGCGCTGCGGATTAGAGATTGAAATGGTTTCTGCATACGGGGAAAAGCAGGTTCTTGGTTCTCACGGGATTCGCGTGGAGATGGATAAGACCTTTGGGGAGGCAGATTTTGAAAGCTATGACATGCTGGTACTTCCCGGAGGCGGGAAGGGAACGCAGGGGCTTGAAGCCTGTCTGTCCCTGATGGAAAAGGTGGATGCATTTTACAAGTCAGGAAAGTACGTGGCAGCCATTTGTGCCGCCCCCAGTATCTTTGGGCATCGAGGTTTTTTGAAAGGGCGCAAGGCCTGTAGTTATCCGGCTTTTGAAAGTCATCTGGAAGGGGCAACCGTGACTGCCGGTCCTGCAGAGATTGACGGGAACGTGATCACTTCCAGAGGCATGGGAACCTCCATTGATTTTGCGTTGGCCATTGTAAAGGTATTATGCGGCGAGGAGGCTGCTAAGGACGTGGCGGGAAAAATCGTTTATGGCGGCTACAATGCATAAAGAACAAAAGAAAAAGGCTAAGGACCGACGATAAAGCCGAAGGACCGGACGATAAAGCCGAAGGACCAGACGTAAAAGGCTAAGGCCCAAACGTAAAAGCCTGGCCTTAACGGGCGTGAAGGAGATGAAAAACGACGTGAAAGAGGCACAAAATTGTACGAAGGAGCTGCTGAAATTTATTCAGGACAGCCCCAGTTGTTATCATGCCATTGAAAACGTGGCAAACGCTTATCGGGAGCATGGATTTGAGGTATTGGAAGAGAGCGGGGACTGGAAGCTGGAATGGGGAAAGAAATACTGTGTCATAAGGAATGACAGTGCCCTCATAGCTTTTTGCCTGCCAAAGAAAAAAGAAAAAGTGAAAGGCTATCACGTGGCGGCGGCACACTGTGATTCCCCTACGTTCAAGGTGAAAGAGAATCCGGAGCGGGGAGTGGAAAGCTATGTGCTGCTAAACGTGGAAAAATATGGGGGAATGATCCATTCCACCTGGCTGGACCGTCCTCTTTCGGTGGCGGGAAGGATTGCGATCGCGGATGAAAAGACGGGGAAAATCTTGACGAAGCTGGTGAACGTAGACAGGGATCTTTTGACGATGCCAAGTCTTGCCATCCACATGAACAGAGACGTCAATAAGGGCGTGGAATTAAAGCCGCAGACGGATCTGCAGCCTTTGTGTGCAATGACTGCTCCGGGGGATGAGAAGCCATCGCTCCTTTGGATCGTGGCGAAGGCGGCAGGCGTAAAGAAAGAGCAGATCCTTGGAAATGACCTGTTTTTATACGTGCGTGAAACGGGCAGGATCTTTGGAGCAGATCAGGAATTTATCCTTTCGCCAAAGCTGGATGACCTTCAATGCGTATATGCGCTGACAAAGGCCCACGTGGAATCACGGGAGAAAGAGTTCATCACGGTAAATGCCATCTTTGACAATGAGGAGGTGGGGAGCGGTTCCAATCAGGGCGCGGATTCCACCTTCCTGGAGGACGTGATCCTTCGCATGGGAGAGGCATTGGAGATTCCCGCATCCAAACAGAAGGCGTGGATCGCCGGAGGCTTTATGATCTCAGCCGATAATGCACATGCGGTGCATCCCTGCCATCCGGAAAAGGCGGATCCCACAAACCGGCCTTATTTAAATGGCGGACCGGTGCTGAAATTTAACAGTGCCCAGAAGTACACAACGGACGGAAAGACGGCGGCGCAGTTTAGAAGCCTTTGCATCAAGGCAGGCGTGCCCTGCCAGACCTACGTCAATCATTCTGACGTACCCGGCGGAAGTACTCTTGGGAATATTTCCACCGCCCACGTATCCATCCCCAGCGTCGACGTGGGATTGCCTCAGCTGGCAATGCATTCCGCAGTGGAAACCGGTGGCGTACTGGATACGCTGATGGCAGTAAAGGTCATGAAGGAATACTTTTCGGAATAATTGGAATAATTCAAACAATATATGTGAAAAAGGGAGAGCAAAGTACGAATGCTCTCCCTTTAATTGTGCAATTTAAACAAAGAGCGGAAACGAAAATTATGCACTAAGTTTCTTGCCTTTTGGAAACTGCATTGATATAATGGAATCATAGAAACCATGTAACGATAAACCGTTTCCCCTAAAACGTAAAAAGCTTTCAAAGCACGCATGACAAAAATGGAAACGTGGCAGAACGGACGGGAAGCCGCGAAAGAAACGTAAGGGAAACCAAAGCGAAAAGGAGGAAGAAAAAATGGTAAAGGCAGAGCTGAGGAAGACAATCTTAAATGGAACCATGGAGGTGTTTAATCAGAAGGGATTAAAGTTTACCATGGATGACATCGCTAAGCAGCTTGGCATCAGCAAGAAGACGATCTACAAAGTGTTCAATGACAAGGAAGAAATGTTCCTTAACATGGTGGATTATCTTTTTGACCAGATCAAAGCCAGCGAGGAAGAGGTCATGAAGGACCAGTCCATGACTACGCTGGACAAGATCCGTAAGATCCTTGGGGTGATGCCCGACAGTTATCGTGACATTGATCTCCGCAAGCTTTATGAATTGAAGGATAAGTATCCCAACACCTACAAGAGAGTGGAAGAGAGACTGGAGAGCGGCTGGGAAAATACGCTGAGCCTTCTGGAGAAGGGAATCAAGGAGGGTGTGATCAGACCGCTTCCCCTGTGCCTGGTTAAGATGATGTTGGAAGCAAGCCTGGAGCAGTTCTTCCAGAGAGACGTTTTGATCGTAAATAACCTGAGCTACGGTGAAGCATTGGATTGCGTCGTTGACATTTTAGTCAATGGCATTGCCGTTAAATAGCCGGGGGTTAGTAAATAAATCGACGGAGGGGAAGATGGGCAGGAGAATATATTTGGATGATCATTGGGGATTTGCGGAGCAGTTCACGGAAGAAATGACCGCAGCGGAGTATGCGGGAGAACTTCAGGAAGTACGGATCCCGCATACCTGCAAGGAGGTTCCCCTGCATTATTTTGATGAAAGTCTGTACCAGATGAAGTGTGGTTATCGCAGGATCCTTAAGGCGCCAAAGGCATGGGAAGGAAAGCGGATCATCCTTACGTTTGGTGGCGTCGGACACGCCTGCAGGGTATTTTTGAACGGTGAGCAGGTGGGGAAGCACGCCTGCGGATATACTGCGTTTTCCGTGGAATTGACGGGAAAACTAAGGCTTGGAGAGGAGAACGTGCTTGCCGTGGAGGTTGACAGCAGGGAGAGCCTGAACGTTCCGCCCTTCGGTTTTGTCATTGACTACATGACCTTTGGAGGAATTTACCGGGACGTCTGGCTGGATCTGTACGAGGAGGCTTATCTGGAAGACGTATTTGTTTCCACGGTGATCATGACGGGGCACAGAGTCCGGAGCAGAGTAAAGATCGATCCCGGAAGTCTTAAGGGGAAGGACTTTATGATCAGGCAGTCCCTTCGGAGAAAGGGGGCGCAGAGTTACGTCCTTTTGGGTGAAAAGAAGGTGGAGAACAAGACAGAGCCGGAAAAGCTGGCAAAGCGGGCCAGCCGCTTTGGCGGCGGAGAAGGCATTTACGTTGCCACGGACTTTTCGGTGGACGGATCGGAGGCGCTTGGAGAGATCGCACTTTGGGACGTGGATGACCCGGCGCTGTATCAGCTTAAGACGGAGCTTGTCCTGGACGGAAAGACGATGGACGAGAGGGAAGACGTCTTTGGCTTTAGAAGCGCAAAATTCCGCAGGGACGGTTTTTACTTGAACGGACGAAAGATTAAGATCCGCGGGCTCAATCGTCATCAGAGCTATCCGTACGTGGGATATGCCGCACCGAAATCCTTACAGGTCAATGACGCGGAGATCTTAAAGCGCGAGCTTGGCGTGAACGCCGTGCGCACCTCCCATTATCCTCAAAGCCATTATTTCCTTGACCGATGTGACGAACTCGGACTTCTGGTCTTTACGGAAATGCCTGGCTGGCAGCATATTGGCGACGAGGACTGGAAGCGGCAGGCCATTCAGAACGTGGAGGACATGATCCTTCAGTATCGGAACCACCCCTCCATCATTATCTGGGGAGTCCGGATCAATGAGTCCGTGGATGACGATGATTTTTACGAAAGGACAAATGAGGTAGCCCACAGGCTGGATCCCACAAGGCAGACGGGCGGCGTAAGAGCGATTAAGAAGAGCCATCTTTTAGAGGACGTATATACTTACAATGAATTTGTGCACGAGGGAGACAATAAGGGCTGCGAACCGAAAAAGAACGTAACCTCTGACATGCAAAAGCCCTATCTCATCACGGAGCACAACGGCCACATGTTCCCGACAAAATCCTATGATTGCGAAGATAAGCGAGTGGAGCATGCCTTGCGTCACGCAAACGTTTTGGAAGCAGTGGGGGAGCAGGAGGACATTGCAGGCTGCTTTGGCTGGTGCATGTTTGATTACAATACTCACAAGGATTTCGGAAGCGGAGACCGAATTTGCTATCACGGCGTCATGGATGCGTTCCGCAATCCAAAGCTGGCGGCTGCCGTGTATGCAAGCCAGCAGGACGAGACACCCGTGTTGGTGCCAAGCTCCTCCATGGACATTGGAGAGCATCCAGGCTGTAACAGGGGACGGATCTATCTGTTCACCAACGCGGATGCGGTAAAGATGTATAAAAACGGCGAATTTGTGCGGGAATACCGTAAGGAAGACAGCCCCTATCCCAATCTTCCGCACGGCCCTTTGGTGGTGGATGATTTTGTGGGCGACGTACTTGTGACAAAGGAAGGCATGAAGCCCAGCCAGGCCCGGGACGTAAAGAAGCTCTTAAATACCGTGGCAAGAATCGGATTAAATAAGCTTCCCGTGGATGCAAAGCTTACGGCTGCAAAACTCATTGCCGTGGACGGCATGAATTTTGATCAGGCTACGGAGCTGTATAACAAGTACGTGGGCGACTGGGGCGGAACCTCCACGGCATATCGCTTTGAGGCCATAAAGGACGGCAAGGTGGTAAAGAGCGTGGAAAAGCAGCCCATGCACGCATCAAAGCTCTTCTGTAAGGCAGATCACGCAGAGCTTGAGGAAGATCAGACCTATGACGTGGCGGCAGTACGGATCCAAATGCAGGACGAATACGGAAATCTCTTAAGCTTTTGCAACGATCCCCTGGTACTTGAAACCACGGGCGACGTAGAGCTTATCGGTCCCTCGGTGATCTCTCTTCAGGGCGGAATGGCCGGGACCTACGTAAAGACGAAGGGGGTTGCGGGGCAGGGAACGTTACGGATCAAGGCCGTGGGCCTTGGCCCTGAGGAAATGGCATTCACGATAAAGGTTAGCGGGAAAAATGAGGAGGTGTAGGAATGAATTTATCACTGAAGGAAAAAATCTCCTACGGCCTTGGCGCCGTGGGCAAGGACATGGTTTACATGCTTTCTGCCAGTTACGTGCTCTATTATTTCCAGGACATTTTGGGCGTAAGCGCGGTTGCCATGGGCATCATCCTCTTGGTAGCGAGAATCTTTGATGCCTTTAACGATCCCATCATGGGAGTCATTGTTGCAAAGACCAATACCAAATGGGGAAGATTTCGCCCCTGGCTCATGATCGGGACGGTCACAAATGCGGTGGTGCTGTTTTTGATGTTCGCCGCGCCTCCTGCGCTGGATGGTCAGGGACTGGTTGCCTATGCGGCCATCACGTACATCCTTTGGGGCGTGACCTATACCATGATGGACATTCCCTATTGGTCCATGATCCCTGCCTTTACAAGAAGCGGAAAGGAAAGGGAAGGCCTTACCACGCTTGCAAGGTCCTGCGCAGGCGTTGGCTCCGCACTGGTTACCATCTTTACCATGATGATCGTGCATGCCATTGGCGGAAATAATGAGAGAATGGGATTTCAGTGGTTTGCCCTGGTGATCGCCGTTTTGTTTGTGGTTTTCATTACCATTACCTGTCTGACCATTAAGGAAAAGTCCACCGTAAACGTGGAATCTCCTTCCGTTGGACAGATGTTTAAGGCGTTGATCACCAATGATCAGGCCATGACCATAGTGATCGCCATTGTCCTGATCAACACGTCCATCTATATTACGTCGAACCTGGTGATCTATTTCTTCAAGTATGACTTTGGCGGCACGGGATGGTACAACAGTTACACCTTGTTTAACATGTTTGGCGGAGCGGTACAGATCCTGTCCATGATGGTGGCGTATCCCCTGCTGAGAAAAAAGTTGACCAACGTAAAGATCTTTTATCTGACGCTGGGAAGTGCCATTATAGGCTACGTAACCTTATTTGCCATTGCCTTTATCAACATGTCCAGCGTTTACGTACTGTTCATTCCGGGATTCTTTATCTTTGCGGCCAACGGTGTTTTGCAGGTTCTGACGACGGTGTTTTTGGCAAACACGGTGGATTACGGCGAGCTTAAGAATGGGCGGCGCGATGAGTCCGTGATCTTCTCCATGCAGACCTTTGTGGTGAAGCTGGCCTCCGGCGTCGCGGCATTTATCGCTTCCATCTGCTTATCCGTAAACAACCTTTCGAAGGGTGACGTGACGGAAGCGGAGCAGGCGATAGATTTTGCGAAGGACGTGGCAGCATCCGCAAAGTTTGGGCTTCGCATGACCATGACCATTATTCCCGTGATCGGATTGTTTATCGCCATCCTTGTTTTCGCAAAGAAATTTATCCTGACGGAAGAAAAGGTGCAGGAGATCGCGGATCAGCTTCACAAGTAATGGGGGGAAGAGAATGATCAGGGAAAAAGGGAAATGCTTTGAACTGACGACAAAAAATACAACCTATGCCTTTAGGGTATTGGAAAACGGACTGCCGGAGCACCTCTACTATGGCGAGAAAATTCAGCTTTTGAGGGAAGACAGTCTGGCGGAGGGACAGATTCAGGCCTTGGAAGAAAAGCAGGCCTTTGCACCTGGCAACTCCATTTGCTACTCCGGGGAGAATAAAAACTTCTCCCCGGAGTACTGCGGACTGGAGGCGTCCTGCTCCGGAAAGGGAGACGTGCGGGAACCCATGGTGGAAGTGCGGGGAAGAAATGGCGTGCGCACGTTGGATTTTGTATATGACAGTCATGAGATCAGCCGGGGAAAGGCGCCTTTTGCAACTCTTCCGGGATCTTATGACAAGAAAGACGAGGTGTATCAGCTTAAGCTGGTCCTGAAAGACGCGTGGCAGAAGCTAACGCTGGAAATCTACTACTGGGTCTATGAGGATTGCAACGTGATCACCAGGAGCGCCGTGCTTGTCAATGACGGGGAAGAAAACGTTACCGTGGAAAGGCTCATGAGTCTTTTGACGGATCTCGACGGAGACGATTACAAGGCCAACGTGTTTACTGGGGCCTGGGCCAGAGAGATGCGAAGAAACGTGATGCCCCTGCGCGGCGGCAAGCTGATGCTTTCTTCCCTGACCGGGACGTCCTCTAATCGCAACAATCCCTTTTTCTTTTTGGAAAAGGCTGACACCGGAGAGGATCACGGTGAGTGCATGGGCTTTAACCTGATCTACAGCGGAAACCACTGTGAAGTCATGGAAGTCAGTCCTTATGGAAAAACAAGGATCGTGACAGGAATGAATCCCCAGGGGTTTTCGTGGATCCTAAGGCCCGGAGAGCGCCTGGAAGCCCCGGAGGCCGTGCAGACGTTTTCCGCAGAGGGAAGAAATGGCATGAGTAAAAATCTGCATGCCTTTGTCCGGGAGCACGTGGTCAGGGGAACGTGGAAAAAGAAGGAGCGTCCCATTTTATTAAATAGCTGGGAGGCATATTATTTTGATTTTAATGAATCGAAACTCTTAAAGTTGGCAGAGACGGCAAAGAACGTGGGGATTGAGCTCTTTGTCATGGATGACGGCTGGTTTGGAAAAAGAGATGATGACACGACTTCCCTGGGAGATTGGACGGAAAATAGAAAGAAGCTTCCGGGGGGCCTTAGCGGACTGGCGAAAAAGATCAATGCCCTGGGGCTTTCCTTTGGCATCTGGGTGGAGCCGGAAATGGTGAACGTGGACAGTGATCTGTACCGCGCACATCCGGAATGGGTACTGGAAATTCCTGAAAAATCCCACAGTGAGGGACGAAACCAGAGAGTTCTGGACTTGGGAAATCCTTTGGTGCAACAGTACGTCATTGACGAGATGAGCAGGGTGTTTTCCTCTGCCAACATAGCTTACGTCAAGTGGGACATGAATCGCATTTACAGCGATGCCTTTTCACAGGCATTGCCTGCCGAGCAGCAAGGGGAAGTGACCCATCGCTGCCAGCTAGGTTTGTATCGGTGCATGAAGGAGCTTACGGAGAAATTTCCCGACGTTCTATTCGAGGGATGTGCCTCCGGAGGAAACCGGTTCGATCTGGGCATTCTGTGTTATTTCCCACAGATCTGGGCCAGCGATAACACGGACGGTGCATGCAGGGCAGAGATCCAAAATGGTTATGGCTACGGATATCCCCAGTCCGTTATGGGCGCGCACGTATCCTCTTGTCCGAATCACCAGACCCTGCGCGTAACGCCGCTGGAAACCAGATTTGCAGTGGCAAGCTTTGGAGTGTTGGGATATGAGTGCAATCTGTCGGACATGAAAAAAGAGGATCTTGAGGCGGTGAAATGCCAGATTGAGCTTTATAAACAGTGGCGAGGCGTGCTACAGTTTGGTACGTGGATCCGCGGGGAAAGCTTTGGGGACGGCGGAAGCATCAGCAATCTGCGGGAGGAAAAAGGCAATGTCCAGGAATGGTACGCTGTGTCGGAGGACGGGACAAAGGAAGTGATCGTTCTTTTGCAGCGCTTCGCGATTCCCAATAACCATTCCCGCCGCCTTCGGGCAAGAGGCCTGGATCCGGAAAAAACGTACCGGTTTACCAACAGGGCCCTGAAGTATAACGTAAAAGGCTTTGGAGATCTTGTCAATACCGTGGCGCCCATACACGTAAAGCAGGATTCCCTGATCCACAACGTGGTTGCAAAGTTTGTGAAGATGGATGGGGAGACGGAAGATTATCTGATGGGCGGCGACGTGCTGATGCGGGGCGGCGTCAACTTAAAGCAGCCATACGGCGGTACGGGATATAATGACCAGGTGAGATATTTCCCGGATTTTAGCGCAAGAATGTATTTTGTGGAGGAAAAGTAAGGCCCGGGTAGCGAAATGACGGCGCGTGGCATATATTGCCATAAAGGGTAAAGAGAGTTTACGGTCATGTCGCAAAAGCTGGAAAACCAATTAAACCTTGCTCTGGAGACGCCGGAGAGCGTCAGGGAACAGACAGGGGACCTGAGCGTTGGATTTGATCCCGAGGATAAAACGTGGGAGCTGATCATTAAGTATCATGGCAGTGAAGGGGAGCTGATGAGATCCCTTGGCACGGAAATGGCAGTGGAGCCGTTGATCGGCGGCTTTGCCATTGTGACCGTTCCCGAAAGAGCGGTGGAAAAGCTTTCTGAAAATCCTTTGATCGAATACGTGGAAAAACCCAAAAATTTTTATTATTCCCAGGAGGGGCCCTCGGCGCGCGCCTGCATAGCAAGCGTGACGGCGAGGGACCCTTTTTTAAATGGAGCAGGCGTGCTCCTGGCCGTGATAGACAGCGGCATTGCCTATGCGCGTCCGGAGTTTCGAAAGCCTGACGGACGAACGAGGATTCTGTATTTTTGGGATCAGACCATAGAGGGTCTGGCAGGGGTGCCGGGGCCGCCGGAAGGATTTCGGGAAGGCGCGGAATTTACGGAGGAATGGATCAATGAAACGCTGCGGCTGCCTTCCGAAGCAGCCAGGTTTGAACGAATGCCCACCATTGACGTAACGGGTCACGGCACGGCGGTTGCGGGAATTGCCGCGGCATCCACCACCGGAGATTACCAGGGAGTTGCGCCCGGCTGTGAACTGATCATCGTAAAGCTGGGAGGGGGAAACGGTGATTTGGCAGGCTACTCTAAGACAACGGAGATCCTAAGGGCGGTCACGTATTGTCTTCGCAAGGCCTGGGAGCTTGGAAAGCCACTGGTCGTGAATCTGAGCTTTGGCAATACCTATGGAGCGCATGACGGGAGCTCCCTTTTGGAACGCTTTTTGGATCAGGGGGCACGGACGGGGCGGACCGTGATCTGTGTGGGGAGTGGCAATGAGGGAAACGGGGCAGGACACGTGGCGGGGAACGTGGCTGAACGCAAAAGGGCAGAGCTTGCCGTCGCGGGATTTGAGAGGCATCTTAGCGTACAGTTTTGGAAGCATTACAGTGATAAATATCGCGTTTATCTTCGGGCGCCTGGCGGAACCACGGTGGAGCTGACGCCGCAAAGGCAGGATGAGGAGGGCGGCGGATATGTGCTGCGGGTGGAAAATACAAGGATTTTGGCGTACTTTGGAGAGCCGACGCCTTATTCCGTCAATCAGGAGCTTTATCTGGAAATGCTGCCGGGTACTGACCGTGATTTTCTTCCCGAAGGCATTTGGACCTTTACGCTGGAGCCTGTCAGGATCGTAACGGGAGACTACTGTTTGTATCTGCCGCCGGCCGTTACGCGAAATGGCGGGACGGGATTTTTGGAGCCGACGCCTTATGCGACGCTGACCATTCCTTCCGCAGCAGAAAAAGTCATTACCGTGGGGGCCTATGATCCTGCCTTTGATGCCTATGCGGACTTTTCGGGAAGAGGTTATCTGGGGACGGGAGCCTCGGGAGGAGGCTGGTGGCCGGGAGCGGTGAAGCCTGACGTGGTGGCGCCGGGCGTAAACCTTTTGGCGCCGGATGTGTTTGGAGGGTTTTCTGCCGTTACGGGGACGTCCTTTGCAACGCCCATTGTCAGCGGAAGCGCTGCACTTCTCATGGAGTGGGGGATCGTCAGGGGGAGGGATCCTTATCTCTACGGTGAAAAGGTTAAGGCGTATCTGAGAGGCGGCGCACGGCCAATACGGGGGGAGACTCTGTACCCAAATGCGAAAGTAGGTTACGGTGCCTCCTGCGTGGCGGATGCCATACCCGTGGATTAAAGGAACGTCAGGCCCGGGAATTAATTTGGCAAACGGGCTTGACATATTACAATGGTTAGTTTATACTAACCAAGGAAATGAAAATCAAATATCAATAACGCGGGTCAAATTTTTTTTGACTGTAGGTTAGCAGAAACTAACCAATACAACAAAGGTGGGTGAAGGAATGTTGAAGGAAAGAGAGACTAACGTGGCTACCGGCAAGAAAACGTATCATCGCGGTGAAATGCAGAAGGAGATGATCGTGGAGCGGCTGAAGGAGCGTGGCTGTCGCATTACAAGACAAAGACTGATGCTTTTGGACGTAATTCTTTCGGAGGACTGTTCGAGCTGTAAGGAGATCTTTTATAAGGCGTCTAAGATGGACAAGGGGATCGGCACGGCTACGGTTTACCGCATGATCAATACGCTGGAGGAGATCGGGGCCATCAGCAGAAAGAACATGTATAAGATCGCCTGTGGCAAAGCCTGCGAAGTGGAAAATGCCTGTGCCATCGAATTTGAGGATGATACGGTTTTGGAGCTGTCGGCAAAAAATTGGAATCAGGTGATCCAGGCGGGCTTAAAAGCCTGCGGTTACGTAAAGGATCTGCCGGTGCGCAGCGTAACGGCAGTGGCCTGCGACTGCAGGGAATGTCAACAGTAAGGTAATGAACTTGGAAAATTTGCAAGAAGAATGAAGGGAGGGAAGGACAAATGGGAAGTGACGCATGTATGGGATTATTGATCCCGTTTATGGGAACGACCGCCGGATCGGCGTGCGTATTTTTCATGAAAAGAGAGTTGGGAGCAAAGGTGCAGCGGGCGCTGACGGGATTTGCCAGCGGAGTGATGGTGGCGGCATCCATTTGGAGCCTCATCATTCCTGCCATGGAACAGTCAGAGCCCATGGGAAAATTGTCTTTTCTTCCGGCAGCAGTGGGCTTTTGGTGCGGTATTTTATTTCTGCTCCTTTTGGATAGCGTGATCCCGCATCTGCACATGTATGCGGAAAAGGCAGAGGGTCCTAAGAGCAAATTAAAGAGAACCACAATGATGGTACTGGCCGTGACCCTGCACAACATCCCGGAGGGCATGGCCGTGGGCGTGGTTTATGCAGGCCTTCGCTCCGGCAGTGCCATGATCACGGCGGGAGGCGCCCTGGCCCTGGCATTAGGTATTGCCATTCAGAATTTCCCGGAGGGAGCCATTATCTCCATGCCTCTTCACGCGGAAGGCGTGAGCAAGGCAAAGGCCTTCTTTTACGGGACGCTTTCCGGTGCCGTGGAGCCCGTGGGAGCGCTCCTGACCATCATCGCGGCAGGATTGGTGGTGCCTGCCATGCCTTATCTGCTCAGCTTTGCGGCAGGTGCCATGATGTACGTGGTAGTAGAGGAATTGATCCCGGAAATGTCTACGGGCGAACATTCCAACGTTGGCGTTATCATGTTTTCCCTTGGATTTACGCTGATGATGGCACTGGACGTGGCACTTGGATAAATTATCGCGGGAGAATGCCTGGCGAGGGCGCAAAAAAGCATAAAGGAGAAGAGAAAGATGATAAAGACAGTGGTAAAGATCGAGGGCATGGCCTGCTCCATGTGTGAGGCACATATTTCCGATACCATTCGAAAGAGTTTTCCGGACGCGAAAAAAGTTACGGCATCTCATAAAAAGGGGGAAGCCAGTTTTGTGACGGAAGACGTACCTGAGGAGGACACTCTTAAAAAGGCCATCGAGGAGACGGGTTATACCTTTGTTTCAAGCGAAAGTGAGCCATACGTAAAAAAGGGACTTTTTTGGTGAAGAAGCCTGAGTGAGCCCCGGCAGAAGAAAATGAAACGCAAATGATAAACAAAGACAAGGACGGACTTTTTCACGCCGTGGTAGACGGAATGCTTCAGAAGTTTTGGGCGGCGCTGATTAACCACGTGCAGGAAGACTTTGATGAGGATTTTGAAACGTATCAGCGTGCGAGAGGCGATCACGATGAAATCTCAGAGATGCTGCTTAACGTATTGTATGATGACTATGAGATTTCGATGCTTCTGCTTCGGAAGGCGGCGGGATCCTCGTACGAGAACGTTTTGGATCAGATAGTGGCGGTATTGGAGGGATATTACGGGAGACTTGCGCAGAAATACGCAGACAGCCGCCCGGGCAAAAAAGTTGACCAGTACATGCTGCGTTACCTGACGCACGTACAGGTGGACGGATTTGTGCAGCTTTTATCGCAGATACCCGAAAAAGAAGAAGCAAAAAAGCACGTGAACACGTTGATGGATTTTTTCGTGGACGGCTGGCTGAACTACGTGCTTACGGATGAATAAGAAAAATTTTTATCTATAGGTTAGTAACGACTAACAATGCTGACAAAGAAAGGATGACTTGAGATGTATTTAGAGATCAGTGACTTAAAGAAAAGCTATGGTAAGGACGAGAGCTACGTTCAGGTCTTAAAGGGCGTTACCACTGGCGTGAAGGAAGGACATATGTGCGTGATCCAGGGGACCAGCGGTTCCGGCAAATCAACGCTGCTCAATTGCATTGGAGGGCTGGATCTGATCGATTCCGGTTCCGTGAAGGTAGACGGGAAGGAAATCTTTGGACTAAGTCCCAAGGGGCTGGCGGAATATCGCCGGGCAAATCTGGGATTTATTTTCCAATTCTATAATCTGGTACCAAATCTTACCGTGAAAGAGAACATCCGGATCTGTGAGTATATTTCGGAAAATCCCTTAAATCTTGACGAACTGTTGGATACGCTTGGATTGACGGAGCATCAGAATAAATTTCCGTCCCAGCTTTCCGGCGGACAGCAGCAGCGCTGCGCCATTGCCCGGGCCCTGATCAAAAATCCGAAGCTTTTGCTCTGCGATGAGCCCACGGGCGCCCTGGATTCCAAAACCTCCAGGGACATTTTGATGCTGCTTGAGAAGATCAACGAAAAGTATCATACCACCATGTTGATCGTGACACATAACAATTCCATCAAAAACATGGTGCACAAAGTGATCATCTTAAAGGACGGGCTGATCAAGAAGGATTATGAAAATGAGGTGAGAGTACCTGCCTCCCAGTTGGAGGATCTGTAATGGATAAGATATTAAATAAAAGGCTCTTGCGTGATCTTTTGAAAAATTTTGGAAGATATCTTGCCATGATGCTTCTGATCATGCTTGGAATCTACGTGGTGGTAAGCATTGTGGGCTCCGCGGAAATGGTGCTCCGGGGAACGGAGAATTTCAGAAATAAAAATAAGGTGGAAGACGGACAATTCTCGGTATTCATTCCCCTGACCGATAAAGAGCTTGATAAACTGACGGATCAGGGAACCATCATCGAGGAAATATTTCATTTTGACGTAAGGCAGGAGGGTGACGCAGAACTTCGGATCTTGCGCTGGCATCACTTCTGCCCATCATTTGTTCCTTCCTGATCCTGGCCGCAGCCCTGAAAAAACCGGACGGAGCCAGACTACAAAAGGACATGGCACGGGCGAAGGAAACCATGGAGGGCACCATTGTGGAGTATATCCATGGCATGTCCGTCATTAAGATCTTTGGAGGAACGGGAAGGGCGTTCAAGCGCTACGAAGAGGATCTTGGGGCGTTTACAAAGACGGTTCACGAGACGGCCTATTATAATGCCAACGGCATGGGATGGTACTATGCGCTTTTTGGCGCTCAGGTATTGTTTCTTCTTCCCGCGTCGATTCTCATGTTGAGCCACGGGGGCAGCTACGGCGACGTTTTGACCAAGAGGTACAACAAAAGACTGCGGCGGGCGTCATTGAATATGCAGGAGGCATTACGACGCTGCAGGCATATGGCCAGGCAGGAAGTGCTTTTGAAAGGCTGCAAAAGGATTTTGGAAAGCTCCGGGATGATTCCAAAAGGCAGGAAAAGGCCGGCGGAGCAGTCTCGGCATATGGACGGGCAATCTTGTTTTCGGGCATTGGCATTGTTATGGGCGTTGGCGCTTATCTGCTTTCAAAGGGAGAAATCAGTCCTTTCTTTTACGTTATGTGTCTGCTTGCCGCCATGCAGGTCTATGAGCCGATCATGCAGCTTTTCGTATTTGTGATCAGCATGGCCAGGATCAATCAATGCGTGGAGAAGCTCATCCGCTTAAAGGAGGAGCGTGCGCTGGAGGTACGGGAGCCCGTTATGGAGACAAGCGGCAGCGACGTGGCCTTTGAGAACGTTCACTTTGCGTACGGCTCGGCGGCAAGTATGCGTCGCTTTGGAAGGAGCAACAGACTGCGGGAAACTGGAAACTCGCGTAACGTTCCCCGGAGTGCTTAAGCGAGGGAATGGTTTTGTTGAAAAAAACGAAAAAGACTTCCAAATAATGTTTACATTTAAGCAAAAATACGGTATAATACCACTATGTTAAATAATTAACAAAAAACAGGAGGGTTTGAGATGAAGAATTATTTTGACTTAAAGGGTTGTGTTGCAGTGGTTACCGGATGCTCTACCGGACTTGGGGTACAGATGGCAAAGGCATTGGCAAATCAGGGCGCAAACATTGTAGCGCTGGCAAGACGTAAAGAACTCATCGATGCCGTTGCCGCTGACATTGCGAAAGAGTATGGCGTAGAGGCCATTGGCGTAGCCTGTGACATTACGGATACGGAGAGAGTAGAGGCTGCCATTGATGAAGTGCTTGCGAAGTTTGGCCGCATTGACATTCTGATCAACAATGCGGGAACCGGCGCCGTGGCACCTGCAGAGGACATTACGGATGAGCAGTTTGCAAATGAGATGAACATCGATCTTTTCGGTACCTTTAAGATGGCAAGAGCCGTTGTAAAGAAGGCAATGATCCCCGCAGGATACGGCAGGATCATCAACATTGCGTCCATGTACGGCATGGTAGGTAACAAGATCGCGCCTGCGTCTCCTTATCACGCAGCAAAGGGCGGCGTTGTTAACCTCACAAGAGCACTCGCTTCCGAGTGGGGCAAGTACAACATCACCGTCACCTACGTCCCGATCACCAGATCCGATGTGATGAGTGACTACGCGATGCTGGCAGCCTCCGATTCCCTTCCCACGATCCTCTCCGAGTTCGACTATCCCAAGCTCGCCCAGTGGGCAACGGACGGATACCTGACAACCTTCGACATGGATGAATTCAAGGAAGTGGCGCCGACCTTCTACAAGGCCATGGAGGACAACGACCTTGTCAAGTACAGCGCCCTCGACGGAGATACCTACTTCTGCCTGGCGCAGAACCCGTATTACGAGACCAACTACAACTGGGAGGTGTTCTACCGCAAGGACTGGCTCGAAAAGATCGGCTATGACGAGTATCCCACGAAGTGGGAGGACCGCAAGGCGATGTACCAGAAGCTCAAGGACGAGGGAATCTGTGATTATCCTCTGGGCGGCCAGATGTGCACCGGTCTCGGCGCTGACCAGAACTATGCCTTCCGCGATTATCCGCAGGATGAGGAGACCTGGGCAGTCTATGGCAACTATACGATCCCGGCGCTTGGCAGCGAGTGGAACCGCAGGTTCCTGCAGAGAGAGAACGAGAAGTACAGCCTTGGATTCGTGGATCCCGAGTACTACACGATCGACACAGAGACCGCGAAGGCAAACTTCGTCTCCGGCAAGACCCTTGAGTTCGGCGGATACATCTCCGCAAACATGGATTTCATCTCCGCTTTCTATGAGAACAACCCCGAAGCAAAGGGCAAGTTCACCATCTACAACATAGACAGCGAAGGCTACACCGGCGCCTACGGCTACCCCCTCATCAGGGCTGCCGCGAAGATCAAGAAGGGCATCCCCGCGAAGGAGATAGCCGCATACATTCAGGATTTCGTTTCCAACTGCGTTATCTATTTTGCGATGTATACGCTGAAATATGCGAGGAAGTCGGGACGCATCCCCTCTGCGGCGGCATTTGTCGGAGAGGTAATGGGGCTCCGTCCCATTATGCGCATCCACGACCACGAGATCAAGACCCATACCAAGGTTCGCGGCGACAAGGCGGTCATCCCGAAGATCATTGACCTCACCGCCTCCGAGATCATCCCCAAGACC
>ONSO01000026.1:0-34439 GCA_900320485.1 uncultured Lachnospiraceae bacterium
GAAGTTCAAGGAGTGGAAAAAGATCGGCGTGACCTACGTGACCACGGCGGCTCCGCTCTCGGAGGAACGGAAGGCGCAGGTGCAAAAGCGCATTCTTGAAACGGCGCCCTATGAGCGCCTTGAGATGCATTATGACGTCCGGCCCGAGCTCATCGGCGGCATGGTGATCCGCATCGGCGACCGGGTGGTGGACAGCAGCATAAAGAGTAAGTTAGAAGATTTGACGAAGCAATTATTACAGATTCAGCTGGGCTGAGAAACACAGCCTGCTGATGGAAAGGTGCGACAGATTTATGAATTTGAGACCGGAAGAGATCAGCTCCGTGATCAAGGAGCAAATTCAGAAATATTCGTCCAAGCTGGAAGTGTCTGACGTAGGCACTGTCATCCAGGTGGCGGACGGCATTGCCCGCGTACATGGTCTGGAAAACGCCATGCAGGGAGAGCTTCTGGAATTCCCCGGAGGCGTCTACGGCATGGTGCTGAACCTTGAGGAAGACAACGTCGGCGTCGTTCTCCTTGGCAGTACGAAGAACCTGGGAGAAGGGGACGTGGTAAAGACTACCGGACGCGTTGTGGAGGTTCCCGTAGGGGATGCCTTGGTCGGGCGCGTCGTAAATGCCCTGGGCCAGCCCATCGACGGCAAAGGGCCCGTTCAGACCACGAAATATCGTAAGATCGAGCGCGTGGCCAGCGGCGTTATCACGCGTAAGAGCGTGGATACCCCGCTGCAGACCGGCATTAAGGCCATCGATTCCATGGTGCCCATCGGAAGAGGCCAGCGTGAGCTTATCATTGGCGACCGCCAGACGGGTAAGACGGCCATCGCCATCGATACCATTATCAACCAAAAAGGACAGGGCGTGAAGTGTATTTACGTGGCCATCGGCCAGAAGGCTTCCACCGTTGCCAACATTGTGAAAACTCTGGAGGAGTTTGGAGCGCTTTCCTATACCACCGTTGTGGTATCCACGGCCAGCGACCTTGCCCCCCTGCAATACATCGCTCCATACTCCGGCTGCGCCATCGGCGAGGAGTGGATGGAGAACGGAGAGGACGTACTGGTGGTGTATGACGACTTAAGTAAGCATGCGGCCGCATACCGTACACTTTCCTTGCTGCTTCATCGTCCACCCGGACGTGAGGCTTATCCCGGTGACGTATTCTATCTGCACTCCAGACTGTTGGAGCGTGCGGCAAGAATGAGCGAAGAATACGGCGGAGGTTCCCTGACCGCCCTTCCCATCATTGAGACGCAGGCAGGCGACGTATCCGCGTACATCCCTACCAACGTGATCTCCATCACCGACGGACAGATCTATCTTGAGACGGAGATGTTTAATTCCGGCTTCCGCCCTGCAGTCAATGCAGGACTTTCCGTGTCCCGCGTAGGCGGCGCCGCACAGATCAAGGCCATGAAGAAGATCGCCGCTCCCATCCGCGTGGAGCTGGCACAGTACAGAGAGCTGGCATCCTTTGCCCAGTTCGGTTCCGAGCTGGACGATGACACTAAGGAGAAGCTTGCACAGGGCGAACGCATCAAGGAAGTCCTCAAGCAGCCTCAGTACCAGCCCATGCCCGTGGAATATCAGGTTATCATCATCTACGCCGTGACCAACAAGTATTTACTCGACGTACCCGTGGAAGAGATCACCAGATTTGAGAAGGAGTTCTTTGAATTCCTTGAAACCAAGTATCACACGATCCCTGATAACATTGCATCCGAGAAAGTCATCTCCGAAAAGACCGAAGCGGAACTTAAGAAAGCCATCGAGGAATTCAAGAAGGCTTTCCTCGCTGAGCCGACGGAGTAATTGCAGGATTCGTGGATGGGGGTAATAGTCTTTCTCAGGCATGTTCTCGCTACGCTGCACCCAGAGCGAGAGCGTGCCTGACAAGGTTCATCCAAACCACTCCCCCGAGTTAGCATGATACAGAGAGGAGAAGCGTAATGGCTTCGATGCGTGACATTAAGCGGCGGCGGAGCAGCATCCAGAGTACCCAGCAGATCACGAAAGCGATGAAGCTGGTGTCGACCGTGAAGCTGCAAAGGGCAAGAGCCGGCGCAGAACGTTCAAAATCATATTTTAATTGCATGTATGACACCATGAAAAGCATCCTTGCAAGAGTCGGTGCCGTGGAACACAAGTATCTGAAGCCCGGAGAGACGGGGAAAAAGGCAGTGATCCTCATCACCTCCAACCGCGGACTTGCCGGAGGATACAATAACAACGTGGCAAAGCTCATCACCCGGCATGAGACCTGGAAGAAGGAAGAGCTTTTGATCTACGCCATTGGAAACAAAGGGCGAGACATTCTTGCAAGATCAGGATATGAGATCAAGGAAGAGCTTCCGGAAATCATGGAGGCACCGGCCTATGCAGATGCCATGTTCCTGACGGACAGACTGCTCAAATCCTTTGAGGAGGGGGAGATCAGTGAGATCTACCTTGCCTTTACGGCATTTAAGAACACGGTAAGTCATATTCCAACGCTGATAAAGTTACTTCCCGTGGAACGTGGTGAGCAGGGCGAAGACGAGGCAGAGAATGCCGGCGCAGACGTTCCCATGAACTTTGAGCCTGGAGATGAGGAAGCGCTGGACCTGATCGTTCCAAAGTACGTGGCCAGTCTGATCTATGGCGGTCTCGTGGAGGCTTTGGCCAGCGAAAACGGTGCCAGAATGCAGGCCATGGACAATGCAACCAACAATGCGGCAGAGCTCATCGATGACCTGGAACTCCTGTATAACAGGGCCCGTCAGGGATCCATTACCCAGGAGCTGACGGAAATCATTGCGGGAGCAAATGCAATTCAATAATTCATGGAAAGAGGTAATAAAATGGCAGGAGTAAGTAAGGGGAGGATCACGCAGGTTATCGGCGCCGTGCTGGACATTCGCTTTGATGACGGAAATCTTCCTGAGATCTATGACGCAGTCCGCATAGCTACAAAGGATGGCGGCGAACTGACTGTAGAGGTTTCCCAGCATTTGGGTGATGAAACGGTGCGTTGCATCGCCATGGGGCCCACGGACGGACTGATGAGGGGCATGGAAGCCGTTGCCACCGGCGCACCCATTTCGGTTCCCGTTGGCGAGAATACCCTGGGAAGAATCTTTAACGTGCTGGGCCAGCCCATCGACAATAAACCAGCGCCCACGGGCGTAACCTATGAACCCATTCACAGGGCGGCACCCACCTTTGAAGAGCAGTCCACCGAGACGGAGCTTTTGGAGACGGGGATCAAGGTCGTTGACCTTCTTTGTCCCTATCAGAAGGGCGGTAAGATCGGTCTGTTCGGAGGTGCCGGCGTAGGTAAGACCGTGCTGATCCAGGAGCTGATCAGAAACATAGCCACCGAGCATGGCGGCTATTCCGTATTTACCGGCGTAGGCGAGCGTACCCGTGAAGGTAATGACCTTTACCATGAAATGAGCGAATCAGGGGTTATCGAGAAGACCACCATGGTCTTTGGTCAGATGAATGAGCCCCCCGGAGCAAGAATGAGAGTAGGCCTGACGGGCCTTACCATGGCAGAGTACTTCCGTGACAAGGGCGGTAAGGACGTGCTTCTGTTCATAGATAACATTTTCCGTTTCACGCAGGCAGGTTCCGAGGTGTCCGCACTTCTCGGCCGCATGCCTTCCGCCGTAGGTTATCAGCCTACGCTGCAGACGGAAATGGGTGCGCTTCAGGAGCGCATCACTTCCACGAAAAACGGTTCCATCACCTCCGTTCAGGCAGTCTACGTGCCTGCGGATGACTTGACGGACCCCGCACCCGCAACTACTTTCGCACACTTGGACGCAACTACCGTACTTTCCCGTTCCATCGTGGAGCTGGGCATTTACCCTGCGGTGGATCCCTTGGAGTCCACCTCCCGCATCCTGGATCCCAGAATCCTCGGCGAGGAGCATTACAGAACGGCCCGGGGCGTGCAGGAGATCCTGCAGCGTTACAAGGAGCTTCAGGACATTATCGCCATCCTTGGCATGGATGAGCTTTCCGAGGAAGACAGACTGGTCGTATCCCGTGCGCGTAAGGTGCAGAGATTCCTGTCCCAGCCTTTCTTCGTGGCAACCCAGTTCACGGGACTTGACGGTAAATACGTCCCCATCGCAGAGACCATCCGCGGCTTCAGGGAAATCCTTGACGGAAAGCATGACGACATTCCCGAGAGTTACTTCCTGAATGCCGGAACCATTGACGACGTACTTGCCAAGGTGAAGGAGAAATAAGCCGGGCGCATAAGCCTTGGAACGAGAGCATGCCAAGGGGCAGCAGGATAGGAGATAGCGCATGAGCGAAGAGAATAAGGGATACCAGCTCCGCATTGTGACGCCGGAAAGAGTATTCTATGAAGGCGAAGTGGAGATGGTGGAGTTTAATACGACGGAGGGACAGATCGGCGTCCTGCCGGGACACATTCCCATGACGGTCATCGTAAAACCCGGCATCCTGACCATTACGGAGCCTGACGGCGTCAAGGAAGCTGCCCTGCATGCCGGTTTTGCGGAGATCCTGCAGGATAAGATCACCATTCTTGCGGAAATCATTGAATGGCCTGAAGAGATTGACGAAAGCAGGGCGGAGTCAGCCCTCCAGAGAGCGAAAGAACGGCTTGAGAGAAGGGATAGCCATACAGACCTTGCCAGGGCCGAGACGGCACTTCAGCGTGCCATGGCGAGAATCGAAGTTCTAAAATAATACGGGCACAATACGTACGCAGTGATCATATGTTATTGGAAAAGTAACTTATGAGGCACTGCGTATGGACTTTCAGCCCCAAATAAAATATGTCCTGCCAACGGGTGCGCCCATGCCTTTCTTTATGGCATACCCGGATTACCCTTGCGTAAAACGCCGGGAAGAGTCTGCCGGGGAGGCTGCTTATCAGGATTTTGAATATTTGCGCCGAACCTATCCGGCCGCCGTCGGAAAACTGCAAAGAAGAGTAGAGGAGATCCTGGACCGCATGGACTATGAAGGGAGCATGATCTACGACGAATTTCCCGACCGGGTCAGCCTCTATGAGCTGGGGGATGCGGTGGCAAGGATCCTGGAGAATGAAGAAAAACTTCCGGAGGGGGCGGATGATCATTACCTTAAAGGCCTGGCCCAGGTACTTACGTGTAATGAGATCTACCGCAGACGAAGGAAGAATCAAGAGAGATAAAACCCGGTGCGCTGCAAATGGAACGGAAACAAGGGCAGATAACCTGCCCTGCCCGGAAAGGTTTGGGAACAACGTAAGATAACCTGCCCTGCCCGGAAAGGTTTGGGAACAATGTAAGATAACCTGCTCTGCCCGGAAAGGCATGGAAACAAAGGGAGATGGCAACGTGGAAGAATTACGTCTTGTATTGGCGGAAGCCTTGAATGAAAACTTAAATCAGATCATCCTGAGCAACAGCCGGGATGAGCTAAAGGCCACAAAGACGAAGATCCGGCCCGTGGCCATCGGGGACCGGCTTAAGTTTCAAGAGACAAGATATCTGGGAACTAAAGTGTTTCACGAGAATTTTTCCGCGGAAGAGATGGCTGTGCGCGTGGAAAAAGACCTGACGGAGCTTTACCGTCAGGGAGAGATTTCCGCGGAGGGCCTCGAAGCAACCATTCTTGTGAGCAAAAAGGGAAAGATGACGGTAAAGACGCGCCGCAAGCCCGGCTTGGCAAGACAGGATATGAGCGGACAGGTACAGGCAGGCAATGCCCGGGCGGCGCGGAATCTTGAGGGGGATGCCCTGACAAGGCTCTCCCACAACAGAACAAAAAACTATATCCTTCCGGAGGGGGAGCCGGTGGACTTTCTTATACGCCTGGGCGTTCAGACGCCGGACGGACGGATCACAAAGAACCGCTATGACAAATTCCGCCAGATCAACCGTTATCTGGAGTTTATTGAGGACGTCCTGGAGGAGCTTCCGAAGGACCGCACCATTCACCTGGTGGACTTTGGCTGCGGCAAATCCTATCTGACCTTTGCAACGTACTATTTTCTTCACGTGAAGGCAGGGCTTGACCTGCAAGTAACGGGACTGGACCTCAAGGAGGACGTGATCCGGAACTGTAACGCCCTGGCAAAGGATTTGGGCTATGAGGGCCTGAGCTTCCGCCAGGGAGACATCAGTGCCTATGAAGGAGAGCGGGCTGACGTGGTGATCTCCCTCCACGCCTGCGACCTGGCTACGGATTATGCCCTGGAGAAGGCGGTGAAATGGAACGCCAAGGTCATCATGGCGGTGCCTTGCTGCCAGCACGAGCTAAACCGCCAAATGAAGAGCGACGTACTAAAGCCCGCCTTGAAATACGGCATTATCAAGGAACGCATGGCGGCCCTTCTGACGGATGCCATCCGGGCAGAGCTCCTTACGGCGCAAGGGTATGACACTCAGATCCTGGAATTCATTGACGTGGAGCATACCCCAAAGAATCTGCTCATCCGTGCGGTAAAACGCGGCAGCATGCGCCCGGCGGGCACGGAAAAATCCCGCAGGGAGATGGAAGAATTCCTCCACGTGCAGCCGACGCTGGAGAAGCTCCTTACGCCGTAAAGGCATGGCAGCCGACGCCAGAGAAGCTCCTTGCGCCGTAAAGGCATGGCAGCGGCGGCAGACTACCCCGAAAAGCATTTGGGCTGAGAATGAGGCAGTTACATGAAGAAATTTTTGTTAAGAAGTGCGGTATTTATCATCACCTTCGCAGTAACGCTGGTGGTGGCGAGCCGCGTGCTCAATAAAAACCAGGATAACATGACCATGGAGATGGGAAGGGCAACCCTTCCCGTTATTACCATGCTCTTTGGCGAGACTGCCTACAATCCCCTTTACGGTCACGTAAGGCCCATGGATCCGGCGGCTCAGCGGGAACAGATCACCATCCTCACCGAAAACCGCAAAACGAATTTCAACATCCGGACCTATGGACGCAACGTGACAAAGATCACGTATCAGGTAAGAAGCGGCGATGGTGAAAGACTCATTGAAAATACGGAACTGGAGGATTTCAAACGGGACGGCGACGTAATTACCGGTGAGATCTCCCTGAAAGATTTGATCGAGCAAAACACGGAATACGTTCTGGCCATTGGGCTGACCATGGATGGCTGGCAGGAGGCCTGGTACTACACCAGGGCAGTCTGGGATCCGGAGAGCCTTTTGGGACAGCAGTTGGAGTTTATTCGCAATTTTCATAAAAAGCTCTACTACCGAGAGGAGGCAAAGGAACTCATTAAATATCTGGAATCCAATTCCAGACTGGAGGCCAATGACACCTTTCACCACGTAACCATTCACGGCAGCTTTAAGCAGATCACCTGGGGAGACCTCCGCCTTACGGAGACCAGGGATCCCCTGTACACCCTAAAGGAGATCAACGGACGCGATGCCTCCGTTGTTGTGGATTATGCCGTGTCTACGGAAGCATCGGACCGTACAACCAATTATCGCGTGCGGGAGTGCTATAAGATCCGCTATTCCCCGGACCGTACCTACCTTCTTGCATATGACCGTACCATGACTCAGATCCCGGATGAAAAGGCACTTTACGGAGGCGACAAGATCCTCCTTGGCATAGGGGACGAGAACGTAAACATGATGGAGAATGAAAACGGTACCGTTGTTGCCTTTCAGCAGGCTGACCGTCTTTTTTCCTACAACGTTCCGGCCCAGAAGATGGCCCTTCTTTTCAGCTTTTATGATCCGGAGACGGAGGACCGGCGGGAGGAGAGGGATGAATCGGACGTAAAGATCCTAAACGTTGATGAGGACGGAAACGTGGACTTTGCCGTTTACGGCTACGTAAATCGGGGAACGCGCGAGGGTGAGGTGGGAATTCGCATATGCCGTTATGACGCGAAGGTCAATACCATCTCCGAGAAGGCTTTTATCCCATGGGATAAACCCTATTCCAACCTGAAAAGTGAGCTGGAAGAGCTGCTGTTTTTAAGCGCCGATGGCAGTCTTTACCTGATGCTGGAGCACGGAGTTTACCGTCTGGATCTTGAAAAAAAGACCTGCGAGGAAGTGGCTAAGGCCTATGCGGACGGATGCCTTCAGACCTCGGAGGATCACGGGATCCTTGCCTGGCAGCAGCCCGGAAGTGATGGCTACGCCCGGACAATTCAAGTGAGAGACCTATCGGAAAATACGCAGGCAGAGCTTCAGTGCAACGCGGACGAAGCCTTGAAGATCCTTGGTTTCATGGGGCAGGACCTGATCTATGGCGTTGCCGTAAAAAGTGAGATCCAAAGGACTTTGGGCGGAAAAGAGACGTTTCCGGCATATAAGCTTGTCATTGTAAAGGCTGACGGCACCATCCTCAAGGAATATGAGCAGAAAGGCATTTACGTAACGGACGTCAGTCTGGAGGAAAACCAGATCATTCTGGAACGCGCCACGCGAAGCGAGGACGGAAGGCTGGTTCCCGCTTCGCAGGATCACGTGACCAAGACAAGCCAGGCAAAAGCCACAAAAAATAAAGTCTCCGTGGTGGAAATTGACGTGTATGAAAAGTATGTCCAGATCCAGGTCAACGGGAAAATTGATTCTAAAAAGGTACAGCTCCTTACCCCCAAGGAAGTCATTCAGGAGGGGGCGGAGGATTTCAAGGTTGAGATCCTTACGCCGGCGGAAAGCTACCGGGTTTACGGTCCCTTCGGCCTAGACGGGAGCTTTCTTTCCGCGGGCGGCGCCATTGCCAGGGCAGATGAAATATCGGGCACCGCATACGATGGCGCAGGCAACAAGATCTGGCGGAAGGGCGACCGCTTAAGCCGCAACCAGATCATGGCCATCAGCGAGCCAGAAAAGGTAAGTGCCGAGGAAAGTCTTGCAGTCTGTCTTGACGTCATGCTAAGGTTAAGAGGCATTTCCATCGACGGCGCGGCGCTCTTGGAACGGGGGAAAACGCCTGAGGAAATCCTAATGGAAAACGCAAATGAGGGAATGCTGTTAGAACTTCCGGCAGAGAGCCTTGAGGCAACGCTTTACTACGTCAGCAGGGACATTCCCGTACTGGCAATACTGGAGGGCGGAGAAGCGGTTCTCATTACCGGCTACAACGAATCCCAGATAGTCATTTTCCAGCCGGGAACGGGAAAACTGTATAAGAGAGGCATGAATGACGCACTGAAATGGCTACAGGAAAACGGGGCCGGATTTCTTATCCTTTGTTGACTTTTGAGCAAAAACGTTCTATTCTAAAGTAAGGGTGCGAGAGCACCTGCGCTGAAAACTAACAAATATACGCAGGAGGTTATGAGTTATGGGAAAGTTTGTCATTAAGGAAACGAAGACCGGCATCAAGTTTGATCTGAAGGCAGGAAACGGCGAAGTGATCGCTACTTCCGAAGTTTACACCACTGAGGCTGCATGCAAGAATGGCATCGCCAGCGTAACCAAGAATGCACCCGTTGCAGCCATCGAGGATCAGACCGAGGAAGGCTTTGCAACCCAGAAGAATCCCAAGTTTGAGATTTATACCGACAAGGCCGGTGAATTCCGTTTCCGCCTGAAGGCTAAGAACGGTGAAGTCATTGCAGTCAGTGAAGGCTACAAGGCGAAGAAGAGCTGTGAGAACGGCATCGAATCCGTTAAGAAGAACGTGGTAGACGCGCCTACCGTAAAGGCTGAGTAAGGTTTGGAGGAATTTAGAAATGGCAGACATTAAAGAGCAGATCACAAAGGTTGTCGATAAGGTTACCAAGGACGAGAAGCTGATGGACCAGTTTAAGAAAGACCCCATCAAGGCAGTGGAATCCGTTCTTGGAGTTGACCTTCCCGATGACGTGATCAAGAACGTGGCTGATGGCGTTAAGGCAAAGATTTCCATCGACAAGCTTGGCAGCATTGCAAGCGGAATCAAGAACCTTTTCTAAGCCGGCAACGCGAGGGAGAAAAGCTAAGGGCCCAAAAGCTTAGGGCGAAAAACGCAAGGCGTGACATTTCTGAAAATGGAAAGCGGAGACTGTGAGGTCTCCGCTTTTTTTAACCTTCTAACGTATGCGGGAATTACGGCCGCGTGATCATGTTTCTCTGATCAAGCCTGCAGTTCGCCGAAAATCTGACGCCGATATTTCTTCAAAACCTTCAAAAGAAGAATACCTAAAATGCCACAGGAGATAACCTCTCCGGCGCCTACCGTCAACATAAAGAAGGGCACGCCGCCCTCAAATTTATAGGCATAGGCGAGGATAAAGGGAACAATCAGAGTATTTGCAACAATGGGGGGGATGCATGCACACCAATCAGGAAGTACCTTGCGGATCAGATACGTTCCCACTGCACCGAGGAGCGTGGCAAGGCTTCCAAAAATGACGTCCCAAATGATGTTGCCACAGATAAAGTTACTGATAAGACAACCGACTAAAAGTCCGGGAATGGCAGCGGGGGTAAAAAAGGGAAGGATGGTGAGGGCCTCGGAAAATCGTACCTGGACTGCATAATTAGCAAGCCCCAGGGCGTTTGCCAATAAGGTCAGCACCACGTAAAGGGCAGCGATGGCTGCCGCCTGAGTGATAAATAAGACGTTCTTTTTCATTTTTTCTCCTTTAGTTTTGTTTTACGAGAGGAAGGTTTCGAACTCTCGCCTTAGTTTTGTTTTAGGTCAGGAAGGTTTCGAACTGACCGCGTTACAGATGCTTATTATATCAGATAGCCGGAATTTGTCAACAAAAGATTGCCTCTTGCATATTTTTTACAAGCCTTCCACATACTAACTCAAAATAAGCGTGCGCATTCCGCGCCCGTGACCTTATAAGTCCATTATGAAAAAGGAGATAGAAGATGAAGGCAACAGGTATTGTAAGAAGAATCGATGACCTCGGCAGGATCGTGATCCCAAAGGAAATCCGGCGTACCCTTCACATTCGCGAGGCGGATGCCCTGGAGATCTACACCGACCGTGAAGGCCAGATCATCCTGAAAAAATATTCCCCCATCGGAGAAATGACTACGTTTGCAAAGCAGTATGCGGAAAGCCTGGCACAGGTTTCCGGCCATGCGGCCCTGATCGCGGACAGAGATCAGTTCATTGCCACTGCGGGCGGCTACCGCCACTTAAACGGCAAGCCCGTGAGCCACCAGCTCGAGGAAAAGATCAACCATCGCGAGACCATCCTGGCCTCCAAGGGAGATCGCAGTTTTATTCCCATTACGGAGGACGGCAGCGAAGTTTATATCCATCAAATGATCGCGCCCATCATTTGCGAAGGTGACATCATTGGCAGCGTTGTCCTCCTTGAGGACGACAACAAGAACAAGATGGGCGAAGTAGAACAAAAGCTTGTACTCTCTGCCGCGGGTTTTCTGGGAAGGCAGATGGAACAGTAAAAAGATGCGAAACAGCCTCCGCAACAGCGCGGAGGCTGTTTGTTTTACGCATGGCGGCGCGGCCTGCGGTTAGAACAAGAAAGAACTGGGGATTTATAAAAACTTATTGATTTTTGTTATGTTTTATACTATGCTGTTTTAAAGTGAAAAAGAGTGCAAAGGGAGCAAAAAGATGCAGGATTTCGTGAATGATCCACGCTTTGCGGGAATTGGAAAGTTCGAGTCAAAGATCTGGCTGTCTTCCCCCACCATGCATGGCGATGAACAAAAATGGGTGGATGAGGCGATACGGACCAATTGGGTTTCCACCGTTGGAGCAAATATTGACGAGGTGGAAAAGGCGTTGGCAGAGTTTACGGGCGCAAAGTATGCAGTTGGTTTATCCTGCGGTACGGCAGCGCTTCATCTTGCAACAAAGCTTGCCGGAGAAAGGCTATACGGTAAGACAAAACCTAACGTGGGGGCGCTTCAGGGGCACAAGGTGTTTTGCTCCGATTGTACGTTTGACGCAAGCGTGAATCCGGTAGCCTACGAAAATGGTGAAGCGGTGTTTATTGATACGGAATACGATACCTGGAACATGAGCCCCGAGGCTTTGGAGAAGGCGTTTGAACTCTATCCGGACGTGCGACTGGTTGTTATTGCACATTTATACGGAACCCCCGGCAAGATGGAAGAAATCAGGGCTATCTGTGATAAGCATGGAGCCTTAATTGTTGAGGATGCGGCGGAGAGCCTTGGCTCTAAGTACAAGCTGAACGGTCAGTGGGTTGAGACGGGAACGCTGGGTTCCTATAACGTTATCAGCTTTAAAACGGCAATAAGGTGATCACGGGGTCCGCAGGAGGAATGTTTCTGACGGATTCGAAGGAAGATGCGGAAAAGGTACGGAAATGGTCTACGCAGAGCCGGGAGGCTGCTCCCTGGTACCAGCACGAAGAGCTGGGATATAACTATCGAATGAGCAACATTATTGCAGGCATTGTTCGCGGGCAGATCCCGTATCTTGAGGAGCATATTGCCCAAAAGAAGGCGATCTGGGAACGATATGAGAGGGGACTCGCGGATCTTCCCGTGAAGATGAATCCATGGGATCGGGAAAAGAGCCAGCCAAACTTCTGGCTGTCCTGCATGATGATCGATGAGGAAGCCATGGCTCCGATGGAGCGTGGAGATAAGGATTATCTGTATAAAAGCGAAAAGGGTAAGAGTAGTCCACAGGAAATACTGGAGGCGATCAGTGCATTTGGCGCGGAGGGACGCCCCATCTGGAAACCCATGCATTTACAGCCAATGTACGGGAATAATCCGTTTGTTACGGTGGAGGGAAATGGCAGGGGCAGAAGTAACGCATACATAGCGGGGAGCGGCGTTGACGTCGGTGCGGATATTTTCAAAAGAGGATTATGCCTGCCAAGTGATAATAAGATGACAAAAGAGCAGCAGGACGTGATCATCGAGATTATTCACAGGTGCTTCCAATAAAAAAGAAGTCGGCGTAGAACGCGTCGAGGTTAGGGAAAAAGTGCTGTTTGAGGGGACTATTTGAACGATGGAGTTTAAGATCGGTTTAGCCGGAAAGACGATTGGAATTACCGGCATATATGATGAAATCCTGCATATGTGCGAGGGCTATTATGCGGAGGGACCGGAGGATTTTCACGTAAGCGTTACTCCCGCGGACGTGGAGTATGAACGGAAAAAATCCGATCAGGAGGCAATCCTCGAAGGACGGGTCCCGGAGAGCTTTTCTGCGTCCTACCTGGAGACGCTGGCGGTCTATCGGAAGATAGCAGTGGAGATGCTAAAACATGATACGTTCCTGATGCATGGCGCGGTGGTGGGCGTTGCCGGAGAGGCGGTGCTCTTCACGGCGCCATCCGGCGTCGGAAAGACGACGCACGTAAGGCTTTGGCTTAAGGAGATTCCGGGGGCTTTTATCGTCAACGGAGACAAGCCTTTGCTGCGCTTCCTCGAGGACAGGTGCGAGGCCTGCGGTACGCCCTGGGCAGGCAAGGAAGGGATGCAGACCAACGTCTCCCTGCCCCTTAGGGCCATTTGCTTCGTTGAACGGGGAAGCGTTAACAAGATCACGCCCGTATCCTTTAAGGATTCCTACCCACTTTTGTTCCAACAGGTCTACCGGCCGGAAGCCGGTGAGGCCATGCTTCGGACCATGGAGCTGGTAAAGCGCCTCGGGGAAACGGTACCATTATACCGTCTGAGCTGCAACTTGGCACCGGAAGCTGCTCACGTGGCATTCCGGGGACTATTTAGGGGCAATTGAAAAATGAAAGATGGTAAGTTACAAAGAATCATTATTTTGCAATGTTGCCTGGTGGCGTGCACGTATGCGCTGGAAGGGTTGTGGGCAGATGGTGCCATGACCGGAATGATCGAGAAGGGAATTCGCTTTTTGACAGGTGGTTCATCCGGCTGCTTTCTTTTGTATTTGACCATAAAAGGCAGATCGTTTAGGAAGAAGGACTGTATTTTACTCTACTCGCTTTTGACGTTTGCCTTTTTCTCATCCTGGAGCATCTGTGGTTTTTCCTTTCAGTTGTTTTTCAGTGCGTTTTACTTTACCTGGCTGTCATTAATTTGGGTTTATTTGGCCATGAAGACGATAAAGAATCCGGATGCGCTGATGCGCTGGGTTTCATTGGTTTTCGTGATGGCGTCGGCAATCGCTACGGGAAGTGTGGTGGTGAGGGCTACCGTTTCCCTGAAGGCAGTGATCCCCGGAAACGATAGAATCTTTGGATGCTTCAAAGTGGGGCGATTGTGTGGCTTTGGAAATGCCAACATATTTTCCATGCACTGCATGACCGCATTTTTGTTTTCCCTTCTTGGCCTGATCAAATGGAAGGGAAAGATTAGGATTCTGTTTGGAGCGGCACTTATCTGGAATTGGTTTTGCCTGGGCCTTGCCAATACAAGGACATGCATACTGGCAACGGCATTTACCATTGGCGTCTGGTGCTTTGGCTGTATGCACGCGCGCTTGGCGAAAGAGAAGGTGCAAGGCAGGGCGGGGAAGGAATTGTCGGCTATTCTGCTTGCCGCATTAGTTGCCATTACGCTGTTGCCAACCTTTTTGGCACCGGCGTTTCTCTATAAGGGTACCGTTAAGATGATCGCCGGGGCAGTAAAAGAACGGCAAATGGTCGTAAGTTTGGAACGGGTATATTCCAGAGATGCAGGAGATTTGGAAACCTTAACGGACCGGACTAAAATATGGAGAAAGAGTTTGGAGACCAGCATCAGTAATGAAAGGCGGTTTTGGATCGGAACTTCCGTAAAGAGTAATGAACAGGTGAATGGTGTATATGAAGGACGACATGATATCGTGGCATCCTTTTCACACAACATGTTTTTGGAGGTGTTACGCAGACTTGGAGTTATAGGGCTTGGATTGTGGATCCTGCTCATCGTTACTTGGGGCGAGAAAGCGATAAAGACTTTATTTGACCCGCAGGAGGATTCGGGGAGCTTGTTTTTATTGGCAATGGGCGCGGGAACTTTGCTTACCGGCATTACGGAATGTGGACCTTTTCCCATCCACTTGATGATCGCCATACCGCTGCCATTCTTTTTGTGTTGTGGATATTGCATGAGGGAGAAAAATGAAAAAGCGTGATTTTGTCTGGCTGTCGGCCTTTATCGTTATTGGTGTTTTAGCTTTTTGCCTGGGAATGCAGGTCCAAAAGCAGCGTGCCGGGCGGGAGGAAACGGAAAGGAGAAGGCTGCTGCTTGCAGAAAAAGAGAAAGGATCTGCCATGCAAGAGGTTAGTGCCGTGCCCGGAACGTCGGCCGAGATGCTTGATGCCGAGTATTGGCAGGAACGCTGCGGCGAAGTACTTTTGTTTTCTGCGGAAGAGGTGGATGAATACCGAAGAAACAATCCGCTGTCCGTCTTGTACTTTGACGAATTTGAAGGACGGGATCTAAGACTCTTTACGTATGACCTTCCGGAGAGCATTCCCCGTAAAACCGTGGAAACGCTGCTTGATTCCATGGGCATGGAAGAGTGGATTGATGGCAGTAAAAAGTCATTCGTTAACGGGAGGGCAGTCGGAGAGAGCTATTGGACGTCCCTTTTGGAGCTTTGCGCGGAGAACAAGATCATGGAGCGGGTGGAGCCTAAGTATGCCATTTGCGTTAAGAGAGACATGGCCATGGCATTCCCCGCGGATGATTTTTTGGCGGAAAGCGAAGATGAGATCTTTTGCAACCAGATGGTAGTTGCGGAGGCCATGCCCTTTACGGGAGTGGCGGTACTCCATGAGAGCCGGGACGGGGAATGGTGTTTTGTTTTAGACGGATCGTACTGCGGCTGGGTGAGAAAAGAATCGCTGGCCGTCTGCCGGGATAAGGAAGAGTGGCTTTCCATTTGTCAGCCTGAGCGATTTCTCGTGGTGACGGGATGTGAGATCATTTTGGATGAGACGGCATTGGATACACATACCGCAGGGATGATGCTTCCCATGGGTACTAAAATAAAGCTTGCGGAGCAGGCTGACGAAAGAGTTGACGGGCGCGAGGGTTTTGGATGCTATTTGGCAGAATTGCCCTTTAGGCGCGAAGACGGAAGCCTTGGAACGGAAAAGGCATGGATCCCCGTTTCAAAGGCCGTGCATGAGGGGTATCTCCCCATGACCGCCGACGCCGTGATCGGGCAGGCATTTTTATTCCAGGGAAAGATTTACGGCTGGGGAGGATCCCTTTCCTCCAATGACTGCTCAGGGTTTGTCCGTCAGGTGTATTCCTGCTTTGGACTGGAGTTGCCGAGGAACAGTGCGGCCATCGCAAAGATCTATGATCTTGGGGGCAGGGAATGTAAGTATATGACTGCAGGCAAGAAAAAGGAGATCTTAAGGGCCGTGCCGGCGGGAACCTTGCTTTTTATGGATGGACACCTGATGATCTACCTTGGCATGGAGGGGGAAGAACCGTATGTCATCAGCTCCTGCGCAACGTTCATCGAGCCCGGAGATCGGACGGGGAGCATTCAGGAGGCGTATGGTGTTTTTGTATCTAATTTGGAGCTCCTTAGAAAAAATGGTGATACCTGGCTGGAGAGCCTGAAGTATTTTCAGTGGAGGGAGTATTAGATGAGGATACTATATTATTCGTTTGAACATGCAAAGCAGGAGTATGGCGGAAACGTGATCCTAAAAAGGAATCTGGCTTATTTGAAGAAGCTGGCGGGTGAGGAAAACGTAGTTTCCTATTCGACCACTAACATACCTCCCGGGTTTACCAGAATTTTGAGGGGGCTTCAAAAGCTTACGGGATTTGAGCTTTTTGCAGATCGAAAGTTGTTAAAGGAATTAGGGGATTTTGATTACGTATTTATAGATGGTACGGCACGCGGATCATTTAGCCGGCGCACGATCCGAAAGATCAAAGCAATTACCTTTTTCCATAACGTGGAATATGATTATTACTGCCAGAAGAATGCAGGCGCCCGGGGATTAAAAAAACTGAAGAGTTATTTGCAAAACAGGACAGAGTATTATTATGAAAGACGGCTGTGCAAAAACTCTGAAGTGATCATTACTTTGAATCAAAGAGACTCTGACCATTTGAAGCAACTGTATGGTCGGGGAAGTGATCTTCTGCTTCCTACTTCGATGGAGGATGCTTATCAGGAGACTGATTTCCCTCAAAGCAATGATGCATCGAAATATCTACTGTTTGTGGGCAGCGATTTTTTCGGAAATACGGAAGGACTTTTTTGGTTCTGTGAAAAATGCATGCCTTACGTGAAGATGCCACTGATCGTAGCAGGACTTGGGATGGATAAATACAAGGATCGTTATTCTTCTGAAAATATTCATTTTTATGGATACGTGGATGATCTTGCGGGGCTATACCGTAATGCGGCAGCAGTAGTATTGCCCATTATCAGCGGTTCGGGAATGAAAACGAAAACCTGTGAAGCCATGATGCAAGGAAAGGTTATCTTTGGAACAAGGGAGAGCTTTGAAGGGTATCAGCTTTCGGAGGATTGCATCTTATGTAATGACGCCGGGGAATTTATTGAAAAGATAAACTCCTATTTAGATGTAGGTGCGCGCCCTTACAGTGCCGCAAACAGGGAACTGTTTCTGAAAAATTATGAGAGGAGCGTTGTGGAAAAGAAATTTTTGGATTTCTTTAGCAGGATAAAAGCATGATACCGAAAAAAATACATTATGTTTGGCTTTCCGGTTCTCCAAAACCAGAGGATATAACGACGTGTATTAAATCATGGGGCGAGATATTACCGGAATATGAAGTGCGTGAATGGACCATGAAGGATTTTAACTTGGAGGATATGCCAGGGTACGTAAAAGAAGCAATCGAACAGAAAAAGTGGGCTTTTGCGACGGACTATTTAAGACTATATATTCTGTATCACGAAGGCGGGATCTATCTTGATTCAGACGTTCTTATGAGAAAGCGGATCGATCCATTCCTGAACAATTCCTTTTTTTCGTTTATCGAATATCATGAAGAGGGTTTTTTGCCCTATAAGGATCTTATTGATGAGGATGGCGTTGCACTTGTGGATTCGCATATCCCGGGTTTTTGCATCCAGGCGGCTTTCATGGGGGCGGAAAAGGGCAATCCATTTGTTAAGGATTGCATGGAAAGCTACCGATCCAGAAAGTTCCTGACCTCTGAGGGTAAACCTGACACAAGTATTTTGGCTCCGGATATTTATGCTCTGTGTGCAAGAAGCTATGGCTTTCGGTACAAGGATTGCAGGCAGGATTTGAGGGGAGGGACAACGATCTATCCTTCCGCTTATTGTGGCAGCAAGAAAAAAGATTCCAAGGAAAGTAATTATGCCGTACATTGTTGCGCCGGATCTTGGCGCAACGTGACTATTAGACAGAAGATTCGTAACAAGATCAAGAAAATCATAAAGGGTTGATGTTTTATGATGATTTCCAAAACGGTAGCGATAGCATTTTTGGTGAGAAATTGTGAAAAAACTTTGCCGGTTTTTCTGAAAAGAATAGAAAGAATAAGAAGCTATTTCGCGGATAGCTGGATTTTCATTGTGGAAAATGACAGTAAAGATGCAACAAGAAGCTTGCTCAAACAGTATGAGACGTCTCATGAATCCGTTATTTTGTTTTCGTTTGATGATCCTGCATTAGATAACCTGTCCCGCATGGAGCGAATGGCGTGCCTGCGTAACAAATGTCTTGACCTTGTGGAAAACAGTGGTTATGAACCGGACTATTACATTGTGGTGGACAGTGATCTGGACTTTTCTCCTGCTTCGGTGCGTTGTGCTTTGCAGAAGGCCCCGGAAGATTGGGCAGCCTTGTTTGCAAACGGGAAATATTATCTGAAATTTGGAATGTGTCGGATTCCGGTTTTGTATTATGACCTGTTTGCTTATCTGCCGGATAAGGTCAAAATCGGAAGGGGAGACAGTTTGACCCAAAAGCAGATGCTTAAACTTCGTTGGCATACGCGAAAAGAAATTAAGAAGAATCGCTATCTTAAATGCCGATCAGCATATGGGGGATTGGGCATTTATAGATATGATGCCGTAATGGGATGCCGCTATGCGGCAGAAAAGAATGTTATAAGCCACAAATTTGACCAGCTTTGCGAACATATACCATTCAACAGGGAGGTTTCAAAGCAAGGTGCCCTGTATGTCTGTCGGGATTTGAAGGTGTATTATGAAGCCATTTCCGTAAGAAGGTGGTTAACCATCTGGGTAAAAGCCAATTTTCGTTCCAAGGCTCTGCTGAAAATGCAAAACATGTATCACACCGTGATCCGCAGAAGATAAACTAACGGTATCAATCAGCCGCACGTTCCTCTTAAAATATGTAAATATGCGTCAACTACAAGATCACGATCAAATTCCTTTTCCATTTTTTGCCTTCCGGCGATTCCCATTTGTTTCCGCTGGGATTCCGTAAGAGCCAAAAAGCGATTCACGGCGTCGATCACAGCTTGTCTGTCGTTGACGGGAACGACGTAACCGGAAATCCCATCGTCTACCGTTTCGCGGCAACCGCTTCTGTCAGCGGCGATGAGCGGACGGCCGCAGGCGGCCGCTTCCAGAAGGACGTTGCTCATGCCCTCCGGATAGTAGGATGGGTACAGGAAACAGGAACAGCGTTGATAAAATGGTGTTAAATCCTTTTGAAGGCCATGGTATTGTATAACGCCCTGATTATTTAAATCATGAAGGATGCTGAGATACCCGGCATCATCACACTCTCCGCAGACGTCAAAGATGACGTCGCTTCGTAATGCGGTAAAGTGTTTTGCCGCATCTAAAAAGAGATCGATTCCTTTTTCCTTCATAATCCTTGCGGCAAATAAGAACCGGATCATCCGGGAATCAGGTTCGGTTTCGGTATCAGATGGCCATTCCAAAAGAGGATGGGTCTGCAGATTTACGCCGGAGCCGGGAAGCAGGATCGGGGTTGCATGATGAGGCATCATTTTGTGCCTCATGAAAAAACATACGTTTTCCTGATTTTGAAAAAAGATGGTTTTGGAGCCGCGAACGCCAAAGCGATACATTCGGATCGTAAACGCCTGCAGAATGCCTTCGCGTTCTACGGGGGTTCCCAAACCGGTAATGTTTGGAACATAAGGTATTTTCAGCGTCTGGCAGGCCATGCCGGCATAGACGTTAGGTTTAATGTTATTGGTAAAAACCAAATCAGGCCGTAATTTTCTCAGGATGGCGTGATATTTCCGCTGAAGTATCAAGTCGGATATGGGATTCTTTCCCCTGCGGTCGTTGGAAAGGGGGATGATCCGTATGCCTGACGCTTCAATTTCCTTTTCATAGCCCAGTCTTTCAGAGATCAGAAATACTTCATGTCCCTTCTGCACAAAGGCATGCATGACTTCCCGGCGAAGATTATATGCAAAACGCGTGTCATTCGTAATAAATACTATTTTCATTGATTTTCCGGAGCCCCTGTCTTTTATGGGTGAACGGAATCATGCATTTCGATGATTCCTTCCGCATCGAATCCTTCCGTACTTTCTTTTTGGAAAAGTATTTTAAGGGTTTCAAAGATAATTTGCAGATCTAACAAAAAACTATAATTTGTAATATAGATCAGGTCCATCTTTAATTTATTCAGGGCGGAAGTATTATATTTTCCATATACCTGTGCGTATCCGGTCAAACCACCCTTGACTTTATGGCGGTAGGGAAATTCAGGGATTCTTTTGCTGTATTCCACAACGTGCTCCCAACGTTCCGGTCTTGGACCGACAATACTCATGTCACCCTTAAGGATATTGAGCAGCTGAGGTAATTCGTCGATGCGGCATGCGCGAATGACGCGTCCGACCTTCGTGATTCTGTCATCATGCTCTCCGGCGGGGTGGGGACGACCGTCTTTTTCCGCATCAACGATCATGGAACGGAATTTCAGGATAAGGAATCGCTTTTCATCCCGGGTGACGCGTTCCTGCTTAAAGAAAACGGGTCCGTGGTCTTCAAGCTTTATGGCGATGGATACTACAATCCAGAGGGGGAAGGTGATGATAATGCCCAAAAGGCTCATCGAGACGTCAAAGGCCCTCTTAATGATGCGATTGATCAGGGACATGCCGAGGTTCCGGCATAAATATAAGGGCGTATCCACGACATTCAGATGCTCAGAGGTTTTCAGTATAATGTCTGACAGCTTAGGCACTACGTAAACTCGTTTGTTCAGGTAAAAGCAGGCCTTTACAATATCATTTTGTTTCTGCGAATCCACGTCGTTGATCAAAACGGCTTCCGCCTGAGCCATCTCGTCAACCAGCCGGTTACTGCTCAGATTCTCCGGGATGGCTTTGCTTATAACATATTTATGTTTTAAGCGGGTCATGTTTTGGACAAGATGATTGCCGTGACAACCTTCGATGACAAGAAGATTCGTGGGTGGAACGACTCCCCAGTACAGATTGATCATTAGGATCATGACAACCGATAAGACAAGGATCTGTCCGATGGAAAGGAAAAAATAAAGCCTTAAAAAGGCAAAGACAAAGCGGAATTCACCCGTGATCGCCATGGAGGCGAAAACCTCGAGCAGGTTGGTTGTTATGATTCCCAAATTCAGGCTGGCAACACTTCGGGATTTCCTGATGACGCCGATGCGAAACGCACCCATCCAGTTACAGATGATGGTAAAAAGGCCGGCATAGATCAAGAAGGACATGAGCAGATTGGCATGCCCCAACAAATGTCCGGTCTGATTATTCACTTTTACAAATTCATGCCAGGTTATCGCAAAGGATCCTGTTGCCAGCGCGACTAAAAAGAAACTGCACAGGAATCGAAAAAGATATCTCCAGGTTTTTTTAGCTTTCATGCGATCATCTCCGCTGATGGTTCAGCAATGTTGGGTGTTACTGCCGAGGAACGTAAAAAACATTATTATGTTATCACGTAAAATAAAAAAAGAAAAGAAATTTTGCACTGAACGTGGATTTATTTGTTAAATGATGTTATTATGGAAACTGAGTTTATATGGACTTGTTTCTGTCAAAAAATGACAATTTATTGCTGTTTTTTGTAAAAATATAATCTAAGAGAAGAAAAATGAAATCTGTGATCAAATTTAAGGATTTTGACGTTAGTTGGATTTTAATAATATATATTGCGTTAAAGCCGCTTTATTTGTCGGCTTCGGGAACCATGCAGGTCTGTGACTTGTTTTTTGCGGCTTCCGTTATTTATTTGGTTTTTGTAAAGGGGAGATTTGCATTTACCAAGTATGTTGTCTCCACAATAAAGAATCTCACGTTTCTTGTTTTATATTTGGCAGTGGTGAACGGCGTTTGGTATTTCATTACGACGGATCAGGCACTTCTGAAGAAAATGCTGTTTTACGTATTTAACCTGATTGCTTTTTGTGTTTGCTGCATTGTGGCAAGTGAGGTGGGGCTGGATAAATTAAAGCGTGCCATTGCGAAAGGCTGTTGTTTGTCCGCGATAATTACTGCTGCCGGGATTGTCATCTATCGCGGATTAAGAGCAAGAAATACCGGCTTTTTCAATAATCCAAATCAATTGGGGTATTATGCCCTGATCATATTCACAATGCTGATGTTGTGGCCGGAAGCCTTTTCGACGTTTGAAAAAGTGACGGTGGCACTCGGCTCTGTTTGGGCAACGTTTAGTTCCGGTTCCAAAGCGGCGATCATAGGGATGGCAATTATGGTGCTTGTCCACATTGTCATTTGCAGGGAAAAAGTTTCTGCAAAAAAACTGGCGATACAGATTGTGCTGTTGCTGACTTTTTTGGCATTTGTTTATTATTTCCTTTACGGAGAAAGCCGGATCATAACCTCGAATTCCACGCTGTCTTACGTACGGCAAAGGATCTTAAACATGGCAACGGAAAATGACTCCAGTTTCGGACGGGGGCGGGGATACAACCGGGTTTTTGAGATGGGAAATCACGTTTTTTTGGGGATGGGGGAAGGCGCATATGATCGCTTCCAAACCTTGAAGGGATATGAAGTGCATTCCACGTATGCCAGTATTTTGGTGTCATACGGAATTATCGGAGCATTACTGTTTTTGGCTTGCTTAATGAAAATGATAATCATTCCGGGAAAAGTAAAAAGAAATCTTTGCTGTTTGTCCGGGATTGCCTTGTATTCCCTTACCCACAACGGAATCCGAAATACGTTGCTTTGGATCCTTCTTGCAGTGACGTTTCTGGAAGGGGATGACGCCCTGAAAGAGGAGCAGGGTATGGAACGCATTTCTGATAAAGGTTCGGAAGGGTGACAAAAGTGAAACTGAAAACATTGATCAAAAAAAACAGAATTGCCGCCAAACTTGCATATAAATTTCGGGAGAAGAGAAATGCGATCATAATTTCCAAGTACCAAAAGCTTCCCATTGATCCCAACAAAGTCCTCTTCTTCCGGGCTGATGGCGGATATGGGGATAATCCGAGGGCTGTTGCCGATCATCTGCGAAAGAATCATCCGGAGCTTGAGTTGGTTTGGGCATGCGGCGGGAAACAGTATTTTTCAGGCGTCCCGACCGGCATAAAGACGGTTGTGTTTGAATCGGAGGAGTATTATAAGGAGCTGGCCACTGCCGGGGTATGGGTTTGCAGTTCGACACTGCCGTATGGAACAAAAAAAAGGAAGGGCCAACTCTACGTTCAGACGTGGCACGGGGATAAATTCTTAAAGAAGATCGCAAATGATGCCGTCTCTGACGTGGAGACCTATAAGAGGGGAATGGCATCGAGAAAGTTCTGTGAACCGGAGTTGTGCGATTATTTTGTGACGGGATGCGAATGGTTTGTTCCGATTGCGGCATCTGCGTTCGGTTATAATGGCGCTTTTTTGCGCTGTGGCATGCCCCGAAATGATTGCCTGGTAAAGCCGGATGGAGAAAAACAGGCGGAGATCAAGCGGAATTTGGGAATCGAGAAGGACGTAAAGATTTTGATCTATGCCCCGACGTTTAGAGATTACGAGAATTCCAGAGATGCCGTTTCCGCCAACATTGATCTTGGAAAGATTCTTGAGACGCTCGAAGAGAAATATGGACAAAAATGGATTTGCCTGTTACGGGCGCATGACGGTAAAGCACTTACCATTAATCATGAAGTGATCAGGGACGTGCGTTTCCGTGACGTCACCACGTATCCTGACATGGCAGACCTTTTGATGATCTCAGACATGCTGATCAGCGATTATTCCTCCTGTGGTGCGGATTTTGCAATTATGGGGAAAATGGTCCTGATGTATCAGGATGACTTTCAGCAATATACGACAAAGGGACGAACGCTCTATTTTTCCCGGGAGGAATCTCCGTATTTTACGGCGTCCAACATGGATGAGGCGCTTGAGATCATACGGAAGGTTACGGAGGAAGAGATTAAGGAGAATGCCAAAAGGATTCTTGATTTCTATGATTCGTTTGAGTCCGGATGCGCACGTGAAGAGGTTTCGAAGGTGATCCTTGACGCACTTGACGGATTGAAACGAGAAAGTCTGAGGCCGGAGGAAACATGAAGAGAGTAATTACTTATGGAACGTTTGATTTATTGCATTATGGCCACATCAATTTACTGCGCAGGGCAAAGGCTTTGGGCGATTATTTGATCGTGGTTGTTTCTTCAGATGAGTTTAACCGGGATGAAAAGCACAAGAAATGCTATTTTACCTATGAGCAGAGAAAAGCTCTGGTCGAGGCCATTCGATACGTGGATCTTGTGATCCCTGAACAAAGCTGGGATCAAAAAAGATCGGACGTGCATGAATATCACGTGGATACCTTTGTGATGGGGGATGACTGGAAGGGAAAGTTTGATTTTCTAAAAGAAGAAGGCGTGGAAGTGGTATATCTGCCAAGGACTCCGGAGATCAGCAGTTCCCGGATTAAAAGGGATCTATATGACGCAAATGCCGTGGAAAATGAAAACCGGCCGGACTTGAGTCAGATCGATACGAATCCGTGACGCGTACGGAAAGGCGAAAGAGCATGCAATTATCAATCATTATTCCGGTATACAATACCAAGGCTTATTTGAGACGCTGCATCGAAAGTATTTTGGATGCGGACTATTCCGATTATGAAATAGTGCTGGTGGATGACGGATCGACGGATGGCTCGGGAGCCGTTTGCGACGAGTATGCAGACGAGTATGCATTTTTTAAAGTCTTTCACTTAGAAAACGGAGGTGTTTCTAAGGCCAGAAATTTTGGGCTTACGCATGCTTCCGGAGAATATGTTTATTTTATGGACTCAGATGATTATCTCGAAAAAAAGGGTCTAAGCTTTATCATGAGTGAACTGAGAAGTCATCCTGAAGCGCAGATGGCATGCTTTGGCTTTACAAGGATCCTTAGAGGCGGAAAAACGAAAATGAGCGTCATGCCAACGGACGGGGAAGAAGTCCTGGTTTGCGGGGGAGATGACGTGTTTTATCGCATAATGAATGGCCCGGGGTACGTCACTAATAAGATTTTCATGAAAAGCCTGCTGGATAACGTGGAATTCGATCCCAGACTGAGATATGGCGAGGATACGATGTTTGTTTTTCGGGCCTTGGAGCGGTGTAAGAACGCGCTGATCCTTAAGACCATGCTTTACTGTTATGACTGCGAGAGAGAGGGTAACGTTACGACGGCGGCTTTGGATGAAAGGTCTTTGGATTATTTACGCGTAAATCGCATTATTTTTGAGAAATTGAGACATACCTATCCGACCATAGGAATGTCAAGATGCTTTGTCGCCGCGAAAACGGTACTCGGTAAGATGACAAAAGGGAAAAACCGGGATATCTATTACAGACAGATCAAGAAAACGCTTCGTTTCCACCCGGGAGAAATCTTGGCATATCTGAAGGACGGCAAATTGAGGGAAACTAAAAAACAGAAAATAGAGAGTCTGGGGGTTCTCTTATTCCCCGGATGCATAGTCATGGTGAAGGGAAGGAAAAACTAGCGTTCCATTTTGGCATTAGGTGAATTTATGGATAATTCGATAGGAAAACAGGTCTTCCGGGGAACGGTGATCATAGTGCTTGTAGGCATTGTGGCGAAGATAACTTCCTTTATTTTAGAGGCAGTTCTGGCTGCATACCTGGGAACGACCTTTCAAAGCGATGCCTATTACATGGTGTCGAGCATACAGGCGGTGATCTATCCCATGCTGAGCGTGGGTGTGTGGAAAGTATTTTTGCCGCTGTATAAAGATAAATATGCACGGGGAAAAATAGCGGAAGCGGATGCCCTGAGCAATCAGATGATCAGCTTCTTTTCCATAGTTTCTTTTTTGGCCGTGGCGGGGCTGGTTTTGATGGCGGGGCCGGTTGTTTCCATCGTGGCTCCGGGTTTTGAGGGAGAAACAAAGGAGCTTTGCATAAAACTGCTTCGCATCTCTGCTCCAAAGTATTTTTTTATTGTAGCCGCAGCCATTTATGCATCGATGTTACAGGCACACGGGAAATTTTTCGGCAGTCAGGTCAGGGAAATTGCATCCCATCTCCCGACGATCATCGGAGCCCTGTTCTTTTATAAGAAATTTGGAATCGAAGCCATGGCGGTGGCTTTAGTCGCCGGAGGGATCATCCGGCTACTGATCGAACTGCCTTTTGTAAACTGGGGATACAAGTTTCATCCGGATCTTCGTTTCAAAACAAGTGAATTCCGGATCATGTTAAAGCGGTTGCCGTCTGCACTGATCTCGGAAGGCGTCGGCCAAATCAATACTCTTGTCGACAAGGTCATGGCATCTGCGTTGCCTGAGGGAACAATCTCCGGTCTTAACTATGGCGGGAAGTTATCCAGTGTGTTCGGAGGATTGTTGTCCGGGGCGATCACAACCGCGCTTTATCCTCAGATGATTGAAATGATCGCGCGGAAGAAGATTCATGAACTGGCCCGGCTGGTTACTAAGATCATCAATATTTTTTGCGTTCTTATGATCCCCATAACGATTGCCTGTATGCTTTTTAGCAGGGAATTGGTGACGGCCGCTTTCCAAAGAGGCACCTTCGCGGAGGAAAGTACGGCAATGACGGCCAATATTTTTTCGCTTTACTGTCTCGGATTGTTTTTCAGTGCATCTAATTCCGTTGTATCCAACATATTTTACAGCTTTGGCGATACGAAACGTCCCATGTTTATCAGCCTGATCAATTTGGGGATCAACGTTGTTTTGAACCTGTGCCTGATCCAAATGCTTGGGGTAAACGGTCTGGCGCTTGCAACTTCACTTTCCGCCATGATCACTTTTTTTGTCAGAATCGTATTGGTAAATAAATACGTTCAGTTGGAGTATAAGAAAATCGTGCTGACGTTTTTAAAGGTTTTGGGTGCATCCGGCGTTGCGTGTCTCTTGCCCCGGATCCTGTTTTGGATTTATCCCGTCAATCCTTGGCTTATCCTGATCATCTCCGCAGTCTTGGGGATCTTGATTTATCTTGGCATGAATAAACTGCTTCGGGTAAAGGAGTGGGATGAGCTGGCGGAGATTATCAAGAAAAGATTTTGGAGCCTTTTTATTGAGTGAAAACCTTAGAGAAAATGAAGGAAGAAGGACGCGAGAGCATGATGAAAGACAACGTGATTCCGATATTCTTAAATGCGGATGACAACTATGTGGTTCCCACGTATATTGCTTTGTTTTCCCTGCTGTATAATTATCGGGGGACGGCGAAGATTGCCATTTACGTTTTGATCGCCGGAGCAATTTCGCAGCGCAACGCAGTTTTGCTCAACTCCCTGTCGGATCGATTTCCGCAGGCGACCATAGAATTGCTTGAGATGAAGAATGAGTACGATTCCGTATCCGTGCAGATAGAATATATCTCGTCAGCGTGCTTATATCGTTTGATGATTCCGCGGATCGCGGACGCGATCACGGACGGCGAGATGGATCGATGCATTTATCTTGATGCCGACCTGATCGTCACGGGAAATATTGAGGAGCTCTTTCGGATTGACGTTGATGGATACTTTGTAGCAGGGGTGAAAGATTTATTGTGGCTGTCGGATCACGTAACGGATTACGCAGCCGTACTTGGAATCCCTACAACGGAATACTATATCAATTCCGGCGTTTTGTTATTGAATTTAAAAGCAATCAAACAACGGGAAGGCTTGCGGGAAAGGCTGGAAAAGGCCGGATACGTGAGTGATTTTTTATACCCGGATCAGGATGCGATCAATTCCGTTTTGTATGAGGCGATCAAGATTTTGCCGCTGAAATTCAATACGATGGCCCGTGACATATACCGAAAGGACCAAAAGTTTGAGCAGACGTATGGAAAGAAGAATATCGAAGAGGCAAGGAAAAAGCCTGTTATCATTCATTATATTACGCAACGAAAGCCATGGTCCTATAAGGCGGCGCCACTGGCCGGTGAGTGGTGGAAATATGTCAGGATGCAGGATGCGGACACCATAAGAGAATATGTCCGGCCTTTCTTAAAAGCCCATCGTCTGCCATTTAAATTGGCCGTCAAGGAAAGAGTGAAAGAAGTCCTTAAGCGGTTGGAGATTTTTTATGCCATCAGGAATGCGATAAACTAAACGCTTGAAAGGAATTGGGGGAATGAATGATAAAATCGACTTTATCGTCACTTGGGTTGACGGAAACGATGAAGCCTGGAGGAAACGGAAAGCGGCGTTTGCACCGACGGGCAGTGAGGAACTTATTGGTGTTAACCGTTATCGGGACTGGGGCCTCATGCGCTACTGGTTTCGTGGGGTGGAGAAATTTGCACCATGGGTGAACAAGGTTTTCTTTGTGACCTGCGGGCAGATTCCTTCATGGCTGAATACGGAACATCCCAAGCTGAAGCTGGTATCCCATGAGGAATACATGCCTGCGTCTGCCCTCCCTACGTTCAATTCCAATTCCATTGAGATGTGTTTTAACAGGATCGAGAGCTTGGCCGAACGGTTTGTGCTGTTCAACGATGACATGTTTCTCATCGATTACGTAGAGCCGACACTGTTTTTCAGAGATGGTCTGCCGTGCGACTTCGCAGCACTCGACACTATTATTCCCAATGGAGAATTTTGGCATGTTATCGTGAATGACATGATCTTGATCAATCAGAACTTTTCAAAGCGAAAGTGCCTGAGAGAGAATTGGGGAAAATGGTATTCTCTGAAAGACGTTCGTTCAATGCGAAGAACCCTTTTGCTTTCGCACCCCTGGAAGGAGTTTTCGGGAATGCGTGATTTTCATCTTGCTCTGCCATATTTGAAATCAGAATTTGAGGCCATGTGGGAACGATTCCCGGATCGATTGAACGCGACGGTCCATCATCGATTCCGAAGCAATGAGGACGTCAATCATTGGCTGATCCGCTATTGGCGGCTGGCAAGCGGGCAGTTTCACCCTTTGTCTCAACGTTATGGCATCTTTGAAGGCATTTCCACCGAGAAAAACATAAACAAGATTGACGATCTTATTTCCGGTCAGAAGAGAAAAGAGATCTGCATAAACGATTCATACCATGGGGATGAATTTGAGAAGGTTCAGCGCAGGCTGCAAAAAGCCTTTGAATCGATTCTGCCGGAGCCTTCATCCTTTGAGAAGATTGGGAGGTAAGAAGGATGGAACCTATTCTTCCGGCTTTTCCCGACTGTGACCATTGTATTGTATTTTGCGCGGACAACAACTTTATGGCGCTGACCGCGGTCGCGATTCAATCCCTTGTCGAAACACGAAATCCGAAGGATAAATATGACGTTCTGCTGTTGCACGGCGGGATCGATCCCAAATATGAGGAGGATTATCAGCGGATGTTTGGCGGCCTTGCGGATTTTTCTCTCCGGTTTGTCAATATCGCGGAAATTGTCGCGGATCTGCGCTTTTACGTAGAGAACCGAAAGGGCTTTGCCCAGGAGGCATATTATCGTTTGTTCATCCCTTGGATCCTGAGTGATGCTTACCGCCGCGCACTGTATCTGGATGGGGATATGGTGGTACGCCGTGACGTCATGCCGGTTTTTGAAACGGCGTTTACCGATGAACTGATAGCCGCAGTCCGGGATTACGTGGGGATCGCACACTGCTACGTGCGGGGGGACGGCACAAGGGCCTATTATAACGGCATCGGCTTGTCGGACGTGGACAACTATTCGATCAGCGCCACGATTCTGTTTCATCTGGATGCATGGAGAAAATGCTATTCCCTGGAAACGGTGTTAAAAACTTGTGCTTCAAAAAAATGGAAAAAACATGACCAGGACGTTCTGAATGTTCTGTGCCGTCAAAAAAAAGTGCGCTTATTGCCGCAGTGGGGGCATCTTGTTAACTTTACGAGTATGGCCCATCTGCCGCGTTATTTGGCAGATGAAATAGCGAACGCACCGGAGCCCGTCATCATACATTATGCGGGGGGGATCAAGCCATACGTTGCATGGAGCATTCCCTATGATCCGGAATTTTGGACGGTTGCAACGCATACTTGCTGCTTTCATGAGCTGTTGGGGAAATGCAGTGTTTTGGAACCGGCTGTTTCCGCGCTCAGGATCCTTCAGAAGGAACATGCAAAAGAGGAAAACACGTACAAGTCGACAGTAGCGGAAAATATGATCCGATGCAAAGAGCGGGAAGGTTTCGGGCAAGTGAACGCCATTTGGATCAGAAGGGGCATTCTGCATGTCGAAGGCATTATTGTTCTCAATGAGATACCTTGCGAAGAAGGCTTCCGGATTTATTGTTCCGTCAATGACAATAAAATACCTGCAGAGGAATGCCGCGCGGAGAACATGGTTGATGCGCAAACGGGGGAAGAAGTATTCTGGTGCCGGCGCTTTTCTTTTGACATTCGGTTGGATGGAAAAACAGGGCAATATATGCTTTCTTTCCTTGCTACGGCAGGCGAACGGGTTATTCCGATTCACGTGCTTTATATGGGGAGCGCTTCACCTTTGAGGTCGCGATGCTCCAATGCTTATTATTATGCCGGGGGCTGGATGGTTCGACGGCAAAAACAGAATCTTGTTGTCTGGCGTTGTCTTAGTCTGCAGGCAAACGTGCAGGAAAGACTGCTTCTGAAAGAAGGGAATCTCAATGACAGGAGCGCCATGAAGAAGGCCCGGCTGAACCGTCCTCTGATGCGTTGTCTGAGAAAAGCGGCGCATAAGCCGATCTGGCTGATTTCTGATGGGAAAGAACGGGCGGGCGGTGACGGAGAGGCTCTTTTCCGATACGTGAATACCGCGCTAAGGAACAGAGTTCACTGCTACTTTGTCATCGGACGCGGTACCACCGATTATCAGCGCCTGCAGAAATACGGCACCGTCTTACCCTTGCGCTCCAGGAAGCATAAGCTGTTGCTGTTGGCGGCGGACTGGGTCATAACTTCGGATATGGATGAGGAGTTTTGTAATCCCTTCTTGAATTATCAGGACTACTATTCTGATTTGCTGAGTGAGATACGTTATGCCACTCTCGGGAATGAAAAGTTTGTGCCCCGGGGGCGGGTGATTCTGCACCGGAGTGACATGCGTACTTGCGATGCAGTCTTCCAAAATGGAAGCGATTGTAAGTATGTTGCGGAAAAACTGCTTCGGGTAAAAGAAACGGGGAGTTCGCTGACGGAAGAGGAGTTATTTCGTGGAAGACAAAATTGATTTTGTTGTCATGTGGGTTGACGGCGGTGATGAAGAGTGGAAGAAACAGAAGGACAGGTATTCTTCCGGCTATGATTTGAAACATTCGGGAGAGAATCGGTACAGAGATTGGGGCTTGATGAAATATTGGTTTCGGGGGATAGAGAAATTTGCCCCGTGGGTGAATTGCGTTTATTTTGTAACGTGCGGACATTTACCAAAGTGGTTGAACGTCCAACATCCGAAGCTTAAAATCATAAAGCATGAAGATTTTATGCCTGCGTCTGCTCTTCCAACGTTTAATTCCGCCGCGATCGAAATCGGGATCCATAGGATTCCGGGGTTGTCTGATAAATTTGTCTTTTTTAATGATGACACGTTTATTATAGATGAACTAAAGCCTTCACGTTATTTCAACAAAGGAATTCCGTGCGATTATGCCGCTTTGGACGCCGTGACGCCTTCGGAAGATTTTTATCACCTTGTCATTAGCAGTATTATACTGATCAATCAGAATTTTAATAAAAACAAATGCATGAAAGAGCATTGGAACAAATGGTATTCATTAAAAGACCTGCGTTCTACGGTCAGGACGATTCAATTATCTTTTCCCTGGAATAAGTTTGTGGGATTTCGGAATTACCATATCCCGATCGCGTATCTGAAATCTGATTTTGAGGAGATTTGGGAGCGGTTTCCTGAAGAAATGCATCATACGCAGCATCACAGATTTCGCTGCAGCGAGGATAATACGCACTTGCTGATGCGCTTTTGGAGATTGGCGAAGGGCTCGTTCCATCCTAAATCACAAAGATATGCCATCTGTAAAAGTTTGGCTACCGAAAAAAAGATACGGACGGCGATAGACATCATTGAACGTCAAAAGAAAAAGGTTATTTGCATCAATGATACTTACGCAGGTGATGATTTTGAAGGCGTAAAGGAAAGATTTCGCGTGGCTTTTGAGAGGATATTGCCAGAACCGTCACAATTCGAGAGGAAGGGAGATTTATGAGCGGAGAGCAAGGCCGGACGGAGAATAATCCGCTTATCTCCGTAATTATTCCGGTATATAACGTAAGCGCGTATGTCGCGGAATGCATTGAGTCCGTTCTGGCACAAACCTACGCTAAGCTGGAGGTTATCATCGTTATTGACGGCCCCACGGACGGATCTGATCAAATCTGCGAAGATTATGCCCAAAAGGATGAAAGGATACGGTGCGTTTATCAGGAAAATCAAGGCCTTTCCGCGGCCAGAAACATAGGCCTGGATTGCGCAAAAGGAGAATGGATCGGCTTTGTGGATGGTGATGACTGGATCGAACCGGATATGTTTGAAACGCTGCTGCGTGCCGCCACGGATTCCGGGGCGGAAATTGTAAACTGCGAGTACCGTTATGAATGGGTGAATGCATCCGTTTTAAGAAAGGGATTTCAGAACAAGAAGATCATGCTTCGCGGACGGGAGGAGATCCTGCACGGCTATAACGTCTATTACAGAATGCCGGTTTGGTGCAAGCTGTGGCATAAGTCCTTTTGGGAATCCGGCTATCGCTTTCCGGTGGGAAGGAAGCACGAAGACGTGGATGCGTATTATGCATTTCTTTTACGGTGCGGGACGCTTTATTGCATCAATAACGTCTTATATCACTATCGCCAAAGGGCAAGCAGCCTTAGCAGTAACAGGAATCTGGATTTTTATGCGGATCTTTGGATGATTCGTAAGGCAGGTTTTTTTGCCGTCGGAGAAGGATTGCCGGGGGATTTACGGGGAAAACTGCTTGGGTTACAAAGTAACGTCGCGTACAAGATTTGGAATTTGGCCGCGACGAGCACAAAAAACGTCAGGCGGAAAAACCATGAATTATTTGAGGAAATATCGCAGTTCTGCAGGGATTTTTACCCTGAGGTGAAAAAGGCACGGATGCCTCGAAGCATTAAGATTTATTATTCGATCATGAGAAGGCCGACCAGCTTTGCCTTCCGGATGATTTGGCTGATCGAATCGGTTCGAGGGGCATTGGACAGAAACGGTGAGAGGGAAGGAAAAAAGAGAGTGCCTTTTGATTAGGGCCCGGAAGGGTAAAATAATTGAAGGCGCATTCGTGGAGTAACTCTGCAAAATAAAGAGCGAAAAAGAAAGGTTTTACCTTTCAGAACTGTTTGCTAAATATTTTACTTGCATCTGCTTGGGGGATACGTTATAGTATCCTCAAAGCAGATTTTCTTTTTGGCGAAAGCCGATCTAACGTCTATGACAAATCTATTTTCAGAAAATCCATGCTTTTCACTTCACTTTTCATACGGCGCGAGATTTTCTGGGAAGGATTGAAACGGATTCTTGGAGGAAAATAAAAAAGGAGGAAATGAATGAACGAAGAAACTGAAAAGAAGGAAAACAAAGTGACTTTTGTAAAAGAAAGCCAAGGTGGCGGGAACAGGGAGTATGCGAGTGACGTTTTTTCCATGCTCATGGAGTATCCGAAGTATGCGTTGGAAGTGTACAATGCGCTTAACGGTTCGAGTTATAAGGATCCGGGGATGGTACAGATCGTAACGCTTAAAAAAGGAATATCCCTGTCAGTGAGAAATGACGCATCTTTTATAGTGGGCGGGGATTTGCAGTTTTATGAACATCAGACCACGCATAATCCTAACATGCCCTTGCGGGAGCTGATCTATCATACGGATTACTTAAAACAGTGGATCGAAGCAAATAGCATTGATCTGTTCGGGAGAAAGCAAATCCAAATTCCGGCACCGCACTTTGTGGTTTTTTACAATGGAATGGAAAAGAGGCCGGACGCCGAAGAGATGAAACTGTCTGACGCCTTTTTTCCTAAAGGCCGGGGAGGAGACGTTGAGGTAAAATGCAAAGTGTATAACGTAAACCGCGGCAGGAATAAATGGCTTTTGGACAACTGCAAGGTTTTGAATGATTATGGCATCTTTGTTGATGAAATCCGGGAGAATCGCCGGAATGGCATAAAACTGGAGGAAGCCATAGACAAGGC
>ONSO01000026.1:34473-39450 GCA_900320485.1 uncultured Lachnospiraceae bacterium
AAAAACGGTGGTACTTGATTTCACTTGGGAAAGAAGGGAACAACTGATCCGGAAGGAAGAATTCGCTGACGGAATGGAAGCTGGAAGAGCGGAAGGAAGGGCGGAAGGAAGAGCGGAAGAACAAAAGCAAACGGAGAAAGAAAAAAGCAGGGCTGACAATGCGGAGAAAGAAGTCGAAAAACTGAGGAAGGAGAATGAACACCTAAAGAAACTGCTGAGAGGAAGCAACTCTCTTATTTTGAGATAGAGGGAGAGGAGGAACCCAAAAGTATGTGTGAAGTACTGGACAAGATTGAAAAACGAGGGATTGAACGAGGAATAAAACAAGGAATAGAACAAGGGATAGCAACAAATCTATGCAGGAACGTTGAGGCTCTTATGAGAAACATGAAACTAAGCTTAAGGGACGCTTGTCAGGCATTAAGCATCACGGTAGAGGAAGCGAAAGGATAAAACGAAAAACGCGGTGGGGAAAAAGCAAGAAAAATCACAGTTGACTTTCCCTTCCCCTTGGTTTATAATATTTGTCAAGTTAAAAGCGAAGACAAAGACAGTAGTCCTTTTTTCAAAGCCGCAGAGAGCCGGGGATGGTGGGAAACCGGCGCAAGTAGAAAAAGGAGGAAGATCACTTTCGAGCTGCCGGGAGGAACGCCGGAGCGGAGCCGCAGGGTGCGGGCCGCAGGCTAGTAGTTCCGGACGTAGTCCCTTCGTTACGGGGAACCATATGACGGGTTTGAGGCCGCGGCGTCGGCGGACCTAAGTATGTTGTAATGGGTGGTTTGCGAGCTATGGCCTCGTCCTGTTATGGACGGGGCCTTTTGTGTAGCGAGGAAGGAAATCAAGCGACGCCGAAGGCGGCATTTGATTTCACCCGAGCGTACACGAAATAAAATCGGGAGCTGCGAAGCAGCGACGTCTGCCGGAGGCAGACGGATTTTATGAGTAAGAGGAAGGAAATCAAGCGACGCCGAAGGCGGCATTTGATAAGAAAGGAGAACGCTTATGTTGTACAAGGCAGTAGACAAGAACCTGAACTTTGTGGACCGCGAGAAAGCGGTAGAGCAGTTCTGGAAGGACGAGGACATCTTCAAAAAGAGCATGGAGCAGCGAAAGGCCGGAGAGACCTATACTTTTTATGACGGACCGCCTACTGCAAACGGTAAGCCCCACATCGGGCACGTGCTGACCCGCGTTATCAAAGACATGATCCCAAGATACCGCACCATGAAGGGGTACATGGTACCCAGAAAGGCCGGCTGGGATACTCACGGTCTGCCCGTGGAGATCGAGGTGGAGAAGCTCCTGGGTCTGGATGGAAAGGATCAGATCGAGAATTATGGTCTGGAGCCCTTCATCAAGAAGTGCAAGGAAAGCGTTTGGAAATATAAGGGAATGTGGGAGGATTTCTCCAGCACCGTTGGTTTCTGGGCTGACATGGAGAATCCATACGTTACTTATCATGATGATTTCATTGAGTCCGAGTGGTGGGCGCTGAAGACCATTTGGGACAAGGGCCTTTTGTATAAGGGCTTTAAGATCGTGCCTTATTGCCCCCGCTGCGGGACCCCGCTGTCCGCGCAGGAGGTTGCCCAGGGCTATAAGAACGTGAAGGAGCGTTCCGCCATCGTCCGCTTTAAGGTGGTGGGCGAGGATGCATATTTCCTGGCATGGACTACCACGCCCTGGACCCTTCCCTCCAACGTGGCGCTGTGCGTGAATCCTGAGGAGACTTATTGTAAGGTTAAGGCGGCTGACGGTAAGACATATTACATGGCAAAGGCACTTCTTGATGCCGTTCTCGGAAAGCTGGCAACGGAAGATGCGCCTGCCTATGAGATCCTGGAGTCCTACGTTGGCAAGGAGCTGGAGTATAAGGAGTATGAGCCTTTGTTTGCCTGCGCAGGCGAAGCTGCAAAGAAGCAGGGGAAGAAGGCGCACTTCGTTACCTGTGACGGTTACGTTACCATGGGCGACGGTACCGGCATTGTTCACATTGCGCCTGCCTTTGGTGAGGATGACTCCCGCGTGGGCAAGAATTACGATCTGCCCTTTGTTCAGTTTGTGGACGGCAAGGGTGAAATGACGGCGGAGACGCCTTACGCAGGCTTGTTTGTAAAGAAGGCAGATCCGGAGGTGTTAAAAGATCTGGATGCGGAGGGTAAGCTCTTTGACGCGCCGAAGTTTGAACATGATTATCCTTTCTGCTGGAGATGTGACACGCCGCTGATCTATTATGCGCGTGAGTCCTGGTATATCAAGGAGACCGCGGTGAAGGAGGACCTGATCCGCAATAACAATACCATTAACTGGATCCCCGAGTCCATCGGCAAGGGGCGTTTTGGCAACTGGCTGGAGAACATTCAGGATTGGGCCATCTCCCGTAACCGTTACTGGGGAACTCCCCTGAACATCTGGGAGTGTGACTGCGGAAAGCGCGTCTGCGTCGGCAGCAGGCAGGAGCTCTTTGAGCTCAGCGGCAATGAGGCTGCAAAGACCGTGGAGTTCCACAGACCTTACATTGATGAGATCACCTTAAAGTGTCCTGACTGCGGCGGCGTGATGAAGCGCGTACCTGAGGTTTTGGATTGCTGGTTTGACTCCGGTGCCATGCCTTTTGCACAACATCATTATCCCTTTGAGAATAAGGAGCTCTTTGAGCAGCAGTTCCCGGCACAGTTCATCTCTGAGGCAGTGGATCAGACAAGAGGATGGTTCCATTCCCTGCTGGCGGAGTCCACGCTCCTGTTTAATAAGGCGCCTTACGAGAACGTGATCGTTTTGGGCCACGTGCAGGATGAGAATGGCCAGAAGATGAGTAAGAGTAAGGGCAATGCGGTGGATCCCTTTGACGCGCTGCAGACCTACGGCGCAGACGCCATCCGTTGGTATTTCTATATCAATTCCGCACCCTGGCTTCCGAACCGTTTCCACGGCAAGGCCGTACAGGAAGGCCAGAGAAAGTTCATGGGTACGCTTTGGAATACGTATGCTTTCTTTATCCTGTATGCGAATATTGATAACTTTGACGCGACAAAATATACCTTGGAGTATGATAAGCTCACCGTCATGGATAAGTGGATCCTGTCGAAGCTGAACTCCGTTGTAGGCGAGGTGGATGATGACCTTGCAAACTATCGCATCCCTGAGGCGGCAAGGGCACTGGAGGGCTTTGTGGATGATCTGAGCAACTGGTACGTGCGCCGCTGCCGTGAGCGTTTCTGGGCAAAGGGTATGGAGCAGGACAAGATCAACGCGTACCTGACGCTGTATACCGCTTTGGTTACCATTGCAAAGGCTTCCGCACCCATGATCCCCTTCATGACAGAGGATATTTACCAGAATATGGTGCGCTCCATCGACAAGAATGCGCCTGAGAGTATTCACCTTTGCGACTTCCCGGTTGTAGATCGGAAGATGATCGACAAGCAGCTGGAGGAGTCCATGGATGAGGTTTTAAAGATTGTTGTCATGGGCCGTGCAGCCAGAGAGAGCGCAAGTATCAAGAACCGCCAGCCCATCAGCAGGATGTACGTAAAGGCAGGGGTAAAACTCGACGCCTTTTATACCGATATCATTAAAGACGAGTTAAACGTAAAGGAAGTTGTCTATACCGACGACGTCCGTGAGTTTACTTCTTACACCTTTAAGCCCCAGCTTCGCACCGTAGGGCCTAAGTATGGCAAGCAGCTCGGCGGCATCCAGAAGGAGTTGGCAGGCCTTGACGGCAATGCAGCCATGGATGAGCTGAAGGCAAACGGCGCCTTGAAGTTTATGGTGGGCGAGGTATGCGTAGAGCTTAAGGAGGAAGACTTGCTCATCACCATGTCCCAGAAGGAGGGCTACGTTTCCCAGGAAGATAACGGCATGACCGTGGTTCTGGATGCAAATCTTACGGAGGAGCTCATCGAGGAAGGGTTCCTTAACGAGATCATCTCCAAGATCCAGAACATGCGTAAGGATTCCGGTTTTGAAGTCATGGATCGCATCCGCGTTTCCCTTCTTGGAAATGAAACCCTTGCAAAGGTTGCGGAGAAGAATAAGGAGGCTATCTGTACGAAGGTTTTGGCAGACGAGCTTTCCTACGAAAAGACCTTTGCCATCAGCAAGGAATGGGACGTGAACGGAGAGAAAGTAACCATCACCGTGGAGAAGGCATAAGGACGACGTCGGAAAAGCAAAAAAAAGCATAAGATCGATGCCTGAAAGGGGCTGAAATGGCGCCGGAGGGCATCGGAGATGGATTATGGGGGAAGAAAGGAGATTTGAATGAAGAGTTCAAGTTCGTCAACAAAGTCTGCAGCTAAGAAGGCAAAATTCAGTTTTGACAAGGAGCTGTTTAAGAGAAGCGTTTTGTACAACGTTAAGACGTTGTACCGCAAGGAGCTGGAGGAGGCAACGCCCCAGCAGATCTTCCAGGCGGTTTCTTATGCCGTGAAGGATCAGATCGTGGAGCACTGGATGGAGACCCAGAAGGCTTACGACAGGGAAGATCCCAAGATGGTTTATTACATGTCCATGGAGTTCCTGATGGGAAGAGCCCTGGGCAACAACATGATCAACTTAAAGGGATATCAGGACGTGAAGGAAGCTCTTGAAGAGATGGGTCTTGACCTGAACGTCATCGAGGATCAGGAGCCGGATGCGGCACTTGGCAATGGCGGTCTTGGCCGTCTTGCAGCATGCTTTTTGGATTCCCTGGCAACTCTTGGGTATGCGGCATATGGCTGCGGCATCCGTTATCGTTATGGCATGTTCAAGCAGAAGATCCAGGATGGTTATCAGCGTGAGGTTCCCGATGATTGGCTGAAGGATGGCAATCCCTTTGAACTGCGTCGTCCCGAATATGCAAAGGAAGTAAAGTTTGGCGGTTACGTCAACGTCCGCGTGGACGAGAATGGCAGAAACATATTCTTCCAGGAGGGCTATCAGTCCGTACGCGCCATTCCCTATGACCTGCCCATCGTTGGTTATGGCAAT
>ONSO01000126.1 GCA_900320485.1 uncultured Lachnospiraceae bacterium
AACGTCTCCGCGCCGGTTCCTGCCACGGCCTCCAGCAGCTGCGCCTGCTGGGCTTTTGTCAGCGCCTCACGCTTCTCTGCCGGCGGGCCTTCAGCTGCAATATCATAGCAGGGGTTATTCTTTATCAGCTCATTTTTGACTGCCGTGTCGAAGATCTTCCTGGCGGCCGTCAGGATCTTGCTCTGGGTGGCACGGCTCAGGCTGCCGCACTGCACCATCATGGCCTTGATATCATCATACCGGACATCTACCAGGCGCATGGCTCCGATCGCCGGAGCGATGTGCCTGTTGATATTTGTGCGGTATCTCTCTTTCGTGTTCGACTTCATCTTCGTGGTATGCAGAGCGAACCAGGACGCTGCATACTCCGCAACTGTCAGCTCAGAGGGCGGCCGGTAATCATCGGCCAGCTGCTTTTTGAGTTCCTCCACCTTTGCCCTGCAGGCCGGTTTTGTTTTGCCCCAGGCATCGTGCCACCTGCCGTCCGGCCCCTGGAACCGCTTGCGGTATGATTTCCGTTTTTCGCTCCAGTAGAATTCCGGTGCGTCTTTTCTTGGCATAGATTCCGGCTCCACCACGACAAAAATTGCCCTCGTGGGGGAAGACGGTACTTTGCTGTACTCTTTTTACAGCAACAACGGCGGCAGCCCCCTGACAACTGCCATTGGATCCCTGAAGGAGATCTTCGAGCAGCTTCCGGAGGACGTAAAGATCGTGCGCTCCTGCTCCACCGGCTACGGCGAAGCGCTGATGAAGGCAGCATTTCTCTTAGATGACGGCGAGGTGGAAACCGTCGCCCATTATTATGCAGCCGCCTTCTTTAACCCTCAGGTAGACTGCATCCTCGACATTGGCGGTCAGGACATGAAGTGCATTAAGATCAAGAACCAGACCGTGGACAGCGTTCAGCTGAATGAGGCCTGCTCCTCAGGATGCGGCTCCTTTATTGAGACCTTTGCAAAATCCCTGAATTACAGCGTGCAGGACTTTGCGAAGGCAGCACTTTTTGCAGAGCACCCCATTGACCTTGGAACAAGATGTACCGTGTTCATGAACTCCAAGGTAAAACAGGCCCAGAAGGAAGGCGCTTCCGTTGCCGACATCTCCGCAGGCCTTGCTTATTCCGTTATCAAGAATGCCCTGTTTAAGGTGATCAAGGTTTCCGATGCATCCGAATTAGGTTCCCAGATCGTGGTTCAGGGCGGAACCTTCTACAACGATGCCGTACTTCGGAGCTTTGAAAAGATCGCAAACTGTGAAGCCATCCGTCCCGACATTGCGGGCATCATGGGTGCCTTTGGCGCCGCCCTCATCGCAAGGGAGCGCTATGAGGAAGGGTATGAAACCTCCATGCTCTCCTACGAAAAGATCTGTGCCCTGAAATTCGAGACCAGCATGGCGAAGTGTAAGGGCTGTACCAATAACTGCCGTCTGACCATCAATAAGTTTTCCGGCGGACGCCAGTATATCTCCGGTAACCGTTGCGAGCGCGGCATTGGCGGTCAAAAGAATGCGGCAAACGTACCCAACCTTTTTGAATACAAACTGAAACGGCTGTTTAACTATGCCTCTCTTGAGCCGGACAAGGCTCCCAGGGGCACGGTTGGCATACCCAGGGTTTTGAACATGTATGAAGATTATCCCTTCTGGCACGTGTTCTTTACCAAGCTTGGCTATCGCGTGGTTCTCTCTCCCAGCTCCAACCGTAAGATCTATGAACTGGGCATTGAATCCATTCCCAGCGAGTCTGAGTGCTATCCCGCTAAGCTGGCACACGGTCACGTGGAATGGCTCATCAGTCAGAACGTGGATTTCATCTTCTATCCCGCCCTGTTCTATGAGAGAAACGAGACTCCCGAGGCCAACAACCATTATAACTGCCCCATTGTAACCTCCTACTCGGAGAATATTAAAAACAACGTGGAAAGCATTTCCAGCGGCAAGGTGCGCCTGCGCAATCCCTTTATGTCCTTTGCAAGCGTGGATACCATCAGCTTTGCCCTGGTAAAGGAATTCCGCGAGATCCCTGAAGCCGAAATAAGGGAAGCCGTAAAGCTTGCCTGGAAGGAACTGGATCAAATGCGCGAGGACGTGCGCAAAAAAGGTGAGGAAACCTTGGAATACCTTAAGGAGACGGGAAAACGCGGCATTGTCCTTGCAGGTCGTCCTTATCACGTTGACCCGGAGATCAACCATGGAATTCCTGAACTCATTACTTCCTACGGCCTTGCCGTGTTGACGGAGGATTCCATCTCCCACCTTGGCTGTCCCGACAGACCCCTGATCGTATCTGACCAGTGGATGTACCACAGCAGATTATATGCGGCGGCAACCTACGTACGGACCGTGGATAACCTTGACCTGATCCAGCTGAATTCCTTTGGATGCGGCCTGGATGCGGTAACGACCGATCAGGTCAATGACATTCTTTCCGGCTCCGACAAGATTTATACCTGCCTTAAGATCGATGAAGTAAATAACCTTGGCGCGGCAAGGATCCGCGTACGCTCCCTTCTCTCCGCCATCCGCGTTCGCGAAAAGCTTGGAAAGACCAGGGAGATCAAGCCCACCAACATCCACAAGGTAGTCTTTACTGAGGAGATGAAGAAGAATTATACCATTCTCTGTCCTCAGATGAGCCCCATCCACTTTGACGTGTGGGAGAAAGCCTTCCAGGCCATCGGCTATGACTTCAGGATCCTTTCCAACGACAACAAGCATTCCGTTGACGTTGGCCTGAAATACGTAAACAATGATGCCTGCTATCCTTCCCTTCTGGTTGTGGGACAGCTTATGGAGGCCCTGCTCTCCGGCGAATACGACTTAAACCGCACGGCCGTGATCATTACCCAGACGGGCGGCGGATGCCGTGCGACCAACTACATCGGCTTTATCCGCCGTGCACTTAAGAAAGCCGGCATGGAACAGATTCCCGTGATCTCGCTCAACATCGGCGGCATTGAAGTCAACCCCGGCTTCCCCATCAACGCAGATCTTCTGGTCCGCGCAGCCGTAAGCGCCGCCATTGGCGACATCTTTATGCGCTGCGTCTACAGGATGCGCCCCTATGAGGCGACTCCCGGCAGCGTCGAAGCCGTTCATCAGAAATGGCTGAAGGTAGCGCAGGATTACGTCTCCGCAAAGCACGTAAATCTCTTAAAGTTTAACAGCCTGTGCCGTAAGATCATCCGTGACTTTGACAACATTCCTCTTTTGGACGTAAAGAAGCCCAGGGTCGGCATCGTTGGTGAAATCTTAGTAAAGTTCTCTCCCGCAGGCAATAATCATTTGGTTGAGCTTTTGGAGAGCGAGGGCGCCGAGGCAGTGGTACCCGATCTGATGGATTTCATGCTCTATTGCTTCTACAATCAGATTTACAAGGCCGAAAACCTCGGCACCAGTAAAAAGGCCGCAAGGGTATCCAAGCTTGGGATCTGGGCCATTGAGCACGTGGTAAGAGGTGCTTCCAACAAGGAATTTAAGAAGAGTAAGCACTTTACTCCTCCCAACCCCATCCGCCAGACCGTGAAATTTGCGGAGCCCATTGTATCCATCGGTAACCAGACCGGTGAAGGATGGTTTTTGACGGGCGAAATGGTGGAGCTCATCCATGAAGGCGTTCCCAACATTGTATGTACCCAGCCCTTTGGCTGTCTGCCGAACCACGTGGTAGGTAAGGGCGTTATCAAAGCCCTTCGCAAGGCTTATCCCGAATCCAACGTGGTAGCCATTGACTATGATCCCGGCGCCAGCGAGGTAAATCAGTTAAACAGGATCAAGCTGATGCTTTCCTCCGCACAAAAGGCTCTGCGGGAAAAGGAAAACGAAAAAGCATAACAGAATAAAAAAGGCTCCTGCCGATAACCGGCTGGAGCCTTCTTTTTCGAAATCTTGTTTTCTTTCTTGTTTTCTTTCTTGTTTCTTTCTTGTTTTCTTTCTTGTTTCTTTCTTGTTTCTTTCTTGCTTAAGCGCTCTGCTTATCCTTTACGTACTCCTTTAAGATTTCCGCGATGGCCTCCGGATCAAGCCCTGTTTCCTCCATCAGATTTTCCACGTTCTCCAACTCCTTCAGGCGCTTTTCCCTCTGCAGTTCCTCCAGTTCCTCTCTCTCTGATTCCAGTCTTGTCTCCAGAGACTCAATAAGTTCCTGCTTTGCTTCGATCTTTTCTTCCAGCGTTTTTCTTGGTCCTCTTGCCATTCTTGTTTCTCCCTTCCATTTATTTGCCTCCCACGCAGAAGACTTAGGCGACTTAGTACTCTCATCGTTATACTATATGGACAAGGCCGGCAACTTAGAACCATTTTCCTAAAATTCTTTTCCTGCAAGGATTTCCTGATAATCCTCATAATTTTTCCGAAGGAGCGCAGGCGTGTCAAGCCCATAAGGGCATTTTGCCTTACATCTTCCGCAGTGCAGACACTTTTCTATAAGCTTCATCTTAGCCTGCCAGCTTTCGGAAAGCCAGTTTGCGGAAGGCGCCCTGCGGAGCATCAGACTCATGCGCGCACAATTATTGATCTCAATGCCAACGGGGCAGGGCATGCAATAACCGCAGCCTCTGCAAAACTCGCCCAAGAGCTGTTTTCTGTCCTCTTCAATGACTGCCCGGAGTTCTTCATTCATCTTTGGCGGCTGGTCAATATAGGACAAAAACTCCTCCAGCTCCCGCTCCCTTTGAATCCCCCAGATTGGCAATACGTTTTCAAACTGCGCCAGATAGGCATACGCTGCGGCAGAATTGGTGATGAGACCGCCGGATAATGCCTTCATGGCAATAAATCCCATGTCTTCCTTTTTGCAGGCCTCCACCAGCGCAAGATCCTTCTCCGTGGACAGATAGCAAAAAGGAAATTGCAAAGTCTCGTAAAGTCCGCTCTCTATGGCTTCCATGGCTACGTTCAGACGGTGATTGGTGATGCCTGCGTGAAGGACCTTCCCCTGCGCCTTCGCTTCCATCATTGCCTCATAAAGGCCGCTCCCGTCCCCCGGCTTTGGACAGAAGGACGGATTGTGGAACTGGTACAGGTCCACGTGGTCCGTGCGCAGATTTCTAAGGGAGGTTGCAAGATCCTCCCAGAATTTTTCCACGGTGGTCGCCCCCGTTTTGGTGGCGATAATAACCTTGTCACGCATCCCCTCAAAGGCTTCGCCAAGCTTTTCCTCACTGTCCGTGTAAAACCTTGCCGTGTCAAAGAAACGCATTCCTCCGTCATAAGCCTTCCGCAGAAGGGTAACTGCCGCTTCCCTCGAAATCCTCTGGATCGGCAGGGCACCAAAGGCATTTTTCTCCGTTATGATCTCCGTTTTTCCTAATCTTACCATGGTTCCGCTCATTATTGTAACCTCTTTTTTATCTCCGGATGAAACTCATAAAATCTTCTCTTGTCCTCATACATTCTCTGGTCTGCCATCTTAAGCGCAAGTCGTACGTCACGGATCTCATCCTCGACGCAGTAGCCGACGGCAAAGCTTACTCTTTCAAACTCCCCGCTTACCTTTCGGAGCTCTAGAACCTTTTGCTCCAATTCCTCCTCGGAAACGCCAAGCCAGATAACGGTAAACTCATCTCCGCCCGCGCGATAAATGCTGTCTTTCGGAAATACCATCTCCAGCGCCTTTGCCGCATCTTTAAGGAGCGTATCTCCCGCGCCATGGCCCAATTCATCATTTACGGTCTTCAGTCCGTTCAGGTCTGCAAACACAACGCCTACGCCTTCTTTTTTAGTTTCCTCTTTGCTGAGGGCATCCACGCGGTTATTCATCTCATTGCGGTTCAAGACTCCCGTCAGCATGTCCTTGGAGCTCAAAACCTTTAATCTGTCCAGCAATAAGTGATTTGCGATCTCAGAGCCTAAAATAAAGGTGGTCAGCTCCAGTGCATCCTTGATCTTTGGCGCCTGCTCCGCATCAAAGTTAATGACCCATACGTATCCTAAAAGCTCGTCCCGGAATTTCAGGGGGAACAGCACAATGTTATTGGCCCCGGCCTCCGCCAGGGATTGATACCAAAGGGGGTCTCTCTCCTTTACCAGCTCCATGTCCTGATCGTTTTTGGCGATGATGCAATTACTGCTTCCGATCAGCTTTTCCCAGCCGGCCGCCACCTGATAAAATTCATTGTTTGTGTATCTTTTCACGGAGAGAAGCTTCGAGCCCTCGCGGAAGGACTCACACATGATCCTGCAGGTCTTCTCATATTCGTCAACAAGCAGGATGCTGGTATGCTCTGCCTTGCAAAGCTCCCGGACGTCTTCAATGATCTCCTGCATTGCCACGTTGAAATCCGTAGCGCCCCGAAGCTTGATGCAGGTCTCCAAAACCTCCGATGCAAGTTCCGCGGAAACGTTGGACATCCGTTTGGTATTGGCCTCGAAATTCACTTCCATGCTGTAGGTGCAGTAGTGAACGTTTCCGTTTGAAGGACCCACGGGCATGAACGTCATGTTAAACCAGACAGGCATGGTTCCCGGCTTTACGTAGGAATGAAGACATTTTTTCTCCACGGCGCTGCAGAAACAATAATCCTCAAAGTTCAGGTCCCTTGGGACGTAATCCGTGTAAATGCTGTTGGGTATAAATTTATTGGCCAGCATCTGATAATTACCTGCAGGCCGCTCAATGGAATCAATATATCCTTTGTTTCCCGCAACGATCCTGATCTCCCCGCAAGTACCGTCTTCTTTTACCTGTACGGACATCACGCTGGTAGCCGGCACCATTGCATCTGCCAAATTTTGAAAATCAGTTGCCATACCCCTTCCTCCTTTTTCCGCGATCACTTAAGCCTTCTCTCTTTTGATCAATAAAATATTGGAAAAATAATTTAGTTTACGCGCATACTCCTCATAACGTACGTAATAAATCCTCCCCCAGCTTTCCACTTGTAATACGTAGCCGTCCTTCGACCGGATAAGGCCGATGATGGTCATATAATGGCTTGCAACCGTATCGTCACCGCGCTCCGCTTTTTCTTTCTTCAGTGCCCGGTCCAGTTCACCGTATAGATGCAGGGAATGCACCTTAGGATGAAACGTGTGATACGCAAACACCACGGGATAATCCTCTTTCAGCATGTCCTCAATGGCCTTCACGGTCAGTTCCCGTCGTTTTTCCATTGGTTTTGTCAAAAAAGGTGCCCACTTAACGCATTTTCTGGAAAATTCCCCCTTTTTCAAGAAGGCACGAAGACCTTTTTCCATTTTCCATGGATAGAGCCCCGTATAGTAATTCAAAAGACTTTTACTGATTCCATAGGAGGATCTCCACTTTTGCATGGCATAGGACTCGTAATCCTTTTGCGTCAAGTCCGGTGCATCCGCCGCCTCTTCCCCGGCCTTAAGCTCCGTGGCCATCCGTCTTTTCAAATACAATTCCAGATCGGTCATGGCGATCACGCCGCATCCAAGGCGTGCAAGACGATAGGCTTCCTCCTGCCGTCCTAAACGGTATGGCGCCAAAAAGCCTTTTCCCGGCCTTTTTCTTGACATTAATGATCGTTTTCAGATCAAACTTGGTCAGAAGTTCCGAATGTGTCTCCACAGCTTCATATACTTCACCAACATACTTTGCATCCTCTGGGAATAATGTCCCATACTGCTTCAGCGCCTTTTTTACCTTAT